>CAMATG010000124.1 GCA_945860645.1 Candidatus Sulfopaludibacter sp. SbA3
CGACGTCGTCCGGGAATACGGGGGCGGCGCTGGCGGCGTATTCGGCGCGGGCCGGGATTCGTTGCGTGATTGTGGTGTCGCCGGAGGCTCCGGTGGGCAAGGTGGCGCAGATGCGCGCGCATGGGGCGTGCGTGGTACGCGTGCCCGGATTTACGGTGGACGCCGGCGTGACGGACCGGGTGATGGCGGCGCTGCGGGCGTGTTCGCGGGAGCGGGGCGTGCCGCTGGTGGTGTCGGCCTTCCGGTACTGCCCGGAGGGGATGGCGGGTGTTTCGACGATTGCCGATGAGCTGGTCGCGCTGGCGCCGAAGCACGTGTTTGTGCCGGTGGGCGGGGGCGGGTTGTACACGGCGGTGGTGCGCGGGTTTGTGGCGGCTGGGATGCAAGTGCGAGTGCATGCAGTGCAGCCGGCCGGGTGCGGGACGGTAGTGGATGCATGGGCGGCACGGGCCGCGGTGGCGGCGCCGGCGAGTGGGACGACGCGCGTCAGCGGGCTGTCGGTACCGGTGGATATTGACGCGACGCTGGCGCTGGGGTTGCTGTACGAAAACGGGGGGCAGGGAATTGCGGTGAGCGATGAGGAGGTTTTTGCGGCGCACCGGCGGATGCTGAGCGAAGAGGGAGCGTTTTGCGAGCCGGCCGGGGCGACGGCAACGGCCGGGTGGCTGCGGGCGGTGGCGTTGGGTGTTGTGGATGGGCGGGAGCGGGCCGTTTGTCTGGTGACGGGGCACGGCGGGAAGGACCCGGATTCGATTGCCACCGCCGCCGAGTGCGTGGGTTCGCCGTTGGTGGAGAGTGCGGATATGGAGGCTTGGTTGCGCAATGCTTAGCGGGCGCGTGTATGTGGTGACGGGCGGGGCGACGGGCATTGGCCTGGGCATCACCGGGGTGCTGTGCGGCTACGGGGCGCGGGTGGCGGTGATTCAGCCGGCGGCGGTGCCGCTGGAATTGGAAGGTGCGCGGCTGTTCCTGGGAGATGTGCGCGCGCCGGCGGGTTGGTTTGCCGAGGTGTTGGACGCGTATGGCGCGATTGACGGGCTGGTGAACAACGCGGCGCTGACCGGGCAGGTGGCGCTGGCGCCGTTTCTGGAGGCGTCGGCGGAGCATATCGACAATATGCTGGACGTGAATTTGAAGGGGCCGGTGTACTGTTCGCAGCTGGCCGCGCGGGAGTGGGTGCGGCGCGGGGTGGGTGGGGCGATTGTTCATATCGCGAGTGTGGGTAGTTTCGCGGCGCAGGAGAACGCGTCTTTGTACTGCGCGACGAAGGCGGCGGTGGCGTCGTTGGCGCAGGGCATGGGATTGGAGTTGGCGCCGCACGGCATTCGTGTGAACGCCGTGGCGCCGGGTGACATTCGCACCGTGGCGAGCGCCGATAACGTGCCGGGCCCCTATACTCGCCGGACGCCGCTCGGCCGCCAGGGCCGGCCGGAGGAGATCGGCGAGGCGGTGGCGTTTCTGTTGTCCGATCGGGCTTCGTTTATTACCGGCGAGACGTTGATCGCCGATGGCGGATTTTTAAGTTATTGAGTGGAGATTATGAAATTTATTGATTCCGATACTGAGTTCCCGATCAGTTCCGCGGTGGTTCACAGCGGCAAGGTGTTTGAGGCCGTTGTGACCGGCATTCCGGATGGCGCCCGGAGGCCTGTGGAGGGCGGGGCCGGCGCCGAGATGCGCGAGGCGTTCCGGCAGTTGGATCTGCTGCTGGCCGAAGCCGGCGTGGACCGCAACGCGATCTGTACGGCGCGCTTGTATCTGCAGGACGTGCGGGCCGATATCGGGGCTGTGAACGTGGTTTGGAAAGAGTACTTCGGCAATCACCCGGTGTGCCGCCGCGCCTACGGTGTGGAGTTGCAGGCCGGGATGTTGGTGGAGGCGGCGTTTACGGCTGAGATTCCGTAGGGGAATCCACACGACGGCTCCAGTGCGTCAGCGTGGCTTCGAGTTTCGAGAGCATGAGCGGCTTGCTGAGAAAGTCGTCCATGCCGGCGTCGATACAGTTCTGCCGATCCTCGGCCATGGCGCTGGCTGTCAGCGCAATCACGGGCAGTGTGGCGAAACTGCCGCCCCAAGCGCGGATCTCGCGTGTTGTTTGGTAGCCATCGAGCTCGGGCATTTGACAATCCATCAGCACGAGGTCGACTTCCTCCGTTCGCAGCGCCTCCAGCGCTTCGCGCCCGTGTTTTGCCAGAATTACCTCGCACCCGAGCCGGATAAGCATTTTCTGGAAAATCATCTGGTTGACGTTGTTGTCTTCCGCCAGCAGGACGGTGAGCCCGCGGCGTCCATTGGGCGTCGCGACCGGTTGGATTTCCGGGATCGGGGCGTCGGGCGGGGGGGCTTGGGTGACCTCGCACGGCAGCGTGATCAGGAAAACAGACCCCCTTCCCAGCGTGCTTTGGACGTCGATGGCGCCACCCATGGCGTCCACAAAGCGACGCACGATCGATAGCCCCAGGCCGCTTCCGCCAAAGCGGCGCGTGGTGGAGGAATCGGCCTGGACGAACGGATCGAAGAGCGTGGCGATCTTCTCCGGCGCGATGCCGAGTCCGGTATCGATGACCGAAAAGACGATGGCCGATGGTGAGTCCGGCGACGAGATGCGCAGGACCACTTCGCCAGCGTCGGTGAATTTGACGGCGTTGCCCAGCAGGTTGAGTAGAATCTGCCGCAGTCGCTGCGGGTCGCTCAGAATGTACTCCGGCGCCGAGGCATCAAGCTCCGCGCGGATCACCACGCCCTTGGCCTCCGCCTTTGGCCGGAACAACGCCGTCAGCGATTCGGCGAGTGCCCGAATATGCACCGGCGCGCGTTCCAAAGTCAGTTTGCCCGCCTCCACTTTCGCCAGGCTCAGAATGTCATCGACAATCCCCACCAGATCTTCGCCCGACTGCCGGATCACCGACACGAGCTTCTTCTGATCGCGGTTCAACGGGGAATCGTCCAGAATCTGCACGGCGCCCAAGACACCGTTCATCGGCGTCCGGATCTCGTGACTCATCGTGGCCAGGAACTCACTCTTGGCCCGGTTGGCAATCTCGGCGGCGTGTTTAGCCCCCTCGAGGGTGGCGGTCCGCTCCTCCACCTTTTCCTCCAGCCACCGGTTGCGCTCCAGCAACTGCTTCTGCCGTCGCCAGAGAACAAATCCGAGCCCTGCCAAGAGGAGTCCCGTTCCCCCCATCTGCACTCCGGATCGCTGATACAGGGAGGGTTCGATCGTCACCGGCACCCGCAGTTCCGGCCCGTTCCACACGCCGGGTTGGCTGGAGGTCTGCAGGATGAACGCATAGTCGCGTGGGGGGAGCGTGGTGTACTGTGCCGTGCGCTGGTCATTACAGGCGACCCAGTTGGCGTCAAAGCCCTCCATGCGAACCCGGCAGTAGACGCCGCCGAGCGGATCGAGCCGCAACGTCTGGAACAGGATCTCCAACGTCCTGTGACCCGGTTCCAGGCGCAGCGGTTGGTTAATATCCTGGGCGGTTCCGTCGCTGCTGACCTTCAACAAAACGGCGGCCGGTGGACGGGGCGTGCGCTCAAAGTCGGCCGGCTGCACCGAGACAAGGCCAAGCAGTCCCGGGATCCAGATTCTGCCGTCCGGCGCGGTTACCCCAGTCGAAGAAGTAACGAGCCCGAAGTTCGTAGTGGGCAGCGCTTGCGCCTCGCCGTAGCGCTCATAGAACGTATGTCGCAGCGATTCATCGCCAAGGCCGGCCGCCAGTTCGAGGGCGCGGTTGCGAGAAAATCGAATCAGCCCCTGGCGCGTCGCGCACCAGACCTTCCCAAACCGGTCTTCGCTGGTATGGAAAATCTGATCGCCAAACAGGATTGGCTTCTTTGTGATGAAGCGCTTTTCGCGGGTCGAGTAGATCTCCAGCCCGTCCGTGGTGCCGATCCACAACATCCCCTCCGCATCCGAGCGCAGGCTGTACCAGGCACGCGCCCGGCCCGGTTCGCCGTTGATGGCTGGCACGTACTTCGTACCCTCCAGATAATGGAGCCCCCCGAACTGGGAAAGAGCCCATACGCGCCCTGCCGGGTCTCTTGTCCACTGCCGCACGCGTGGCGGCCCTTGCAGGACTTCCGCCATGTAACTGTCTCCGTTCGGCGCGGGGCGCAGTCGATACTGCCCGGCTCCCGTGGATAAGAGCAGATTACCGTTCGCCTCCCAGTCGAGCGCGGTCAGTCCCTGAAATTGAACCGGTCCGTCAATTCGAAGCGGACTGTTCCCGTTCTGATCCACCCGGTAGATCCCGGTTGAACTGGCTGCCAGAACACCTCCCCCAGGACTCGCCACAATCGCCTGTGTCTGGTTGAATCCCTCGCCGCGGAAATTGCCTGTGATCCGGCCATCGGCGATCCGCACGAGCCCGGAATCCTTCAAGCTCCCCCAAACCGCTCCGACCCGATCCACCGCCACCCCGGTCAAGTGGCTCTCCGGTAGCCCCTCGCGCCGCGTGAAGCTGAGGAAGTTGGCGGGACTCAATCGAAACAGGTTTCCCCAACGTCCGCCCAACCACAGGTTGCCCTGTGGATCCTCGGTGATGGCCGAAAGCATTTCTTCCTGTTCCGCGCCCACGGAGATCGATTCAATCTTCCCCCGGCACAACCGCGAAACGAACTGCTTCAACCCCATCCAGACGCATCCTGCGCGGTCCTCGTGCAGCGAAAGCACGCCGGCCGATGGTAGCCCATCCTTGACGCCCCATACCCGAAACTTGCCGTCGCGCCACTCCACGACGCCTTGATTGGTTGCAATCCAAACCGCTCCGTTCCGCCCGGCAAGGAGCCGATTCGCCGTCACCCCTTCGCGGACCGGCCACCCTCCCACCGCCGTCCAACCCGCCCCCCGCGCTTCATAGAGCTTTCCATCGCTGATCACTGCCCATAGTCTGCCGTCTGCGCCGCTTGCGGTCAGCGCAAGGCGCAGTCCGTTCGGCGCCGCGTGCGTCACCACCTCTGGCGATTGTTTCTGTAATCCACCCGGCAGCCCGGCGTTAAACGTGGCCGTCTCCACCTCGCTGATCCCCGCCCGCCGCGAAATCTGCACCCGTTTGCCGTCCGCCAGAACGCGCATCCCCAGGACCGCGTTTACTTCCCGATTCGCATTCGGCGCCTCCACCGCGGACAACTGGAAATTGACGAAACCGCCGAACCGGTCGCGCTTCAGATGGAAGATACATCCCGTCGACGCGGCCACCCAGACGTTGTTGTCCGGCCCCAACAAAAGGGAACTCAACGTGCTCCCGCTACAACTGCCCGTTCCCATCGGCCGGAACCGGTCTCCCAAACGGAATACTTCCGCGCGTTGCCCGTCGAACCGTACTACGCCGTCATTCGACGCCAACCAAACGTAGCCGTCCCCGGGCGCGAGCAACGCCGCAAACGTCTCCTCCGGAATGCCATTCTGCGCACCCCAGTGACTGACAGATAACGACGCTAGACGATCCTCCGGAGAGATCGCCAGCAGCGATAAAGAAATGGTCAGGCAGATAAAGAGCGCTGGCAGCCGCCTGCGTAGGCTCAATACTCCCAATACAAACGGCCCTTCAGCGTAGGAAGGCACATCCCTAGTATCGGCCAAAATGAAAGTCCGCTTTACGTTAATTTTTGCGCGCGGTCGATCCATTCATAGGCAAGCATCCGTTCCTCGTCCGGGAAGTCGTGCTCACTGTCCGGGTGCGCGACGGCCAGGTTCGCCTTCGCGCCCCAGAGACCATACACAGCCTGTGCCGCGGCGAAGATCCGGTCCACGCTCGCCGCCCGGAAGTTGGCGTCCCGAAGAGGCGCATTGACGAACAGCGGCCGCGGCGCCAAGGCCGCGATTAACTCATAAAAATCAAACGGAATTCGGTCTGGATTCCCCACATAATTCGCCATCCGCATCATGTAGCGTGGCTGCACCCAGCCCTTCACATTGCCCCCGTAGTAGTCGAGAAACGAGTCGAACCCGCAGCTCGATACCACCACTCGCACCCGCGCATCGTGCACCGCGGTATAGATCGCGTTGTGCCCGCCCAGCGAGTGCCCGATGGCCCCATAGCGGCCGCGCTTCACGAACGGCAGCCCATCCAGCAGGTCCATCGCCCGCACGTTGTCCCAGATGGCCTTCATGGTCCCGCTCTGATACCCCAGCGCGTCGAGGTCCGGCTGGTAATCGGCCAGTTGCACGTAGCTCGGTGAGATCGTCACGAACCCGCGCTCGGCCAACTCCGACCCATACTGCCGGTGCGGGCGGCCGCCCAGTCCCACCACCACCTTGTAGCCGGCTACGTTATCGGTGGGATGCAAACACAGTACCGCCGCCGCCGCCTTCCCGGCCAGCGCCGTTTTCGGGATGCAGAGGAACGCTGTCGTCCGCGAGCCCGGCTCAGAGGAATACGTAATCGCTCGCCGCACATAGCTGCCCATGTCGGTCTCGTTCTCCACCGTTACCGCCAGTGGACAACGCTTCTCCCGGCCCGGCAACGGACCCGTCAGCTCGTGCATGCCGGCCAGCGCCTCGCGCCGCCGCCACTCCCACTCCTTGGCCGTTCGGGCGATGCGGATCTTCCCATCCGCCTTCCGGTACTCCAGCAGGTTCGTGCGGCTCAACCCGCGGATCGGCGGGACGGCCGGAGCGGTCTGCGCCCCGGCCACTAACGAAATCCCGGCTACGAACGCGCGGCGCCGCATCGGCTACGCCTTCGCGTCGGCGTACTCTTCCATCGGCGGGCACACGCAAACCAAGTTGCGATCCCCGTAGACGTTGTCGATACGCGATACCGGCGGCCAATACTTATCCGCCTTGGCTGAACCCACCGGGAAGCAGCCTTCGGTCCGCGCATAGGGGCGCGTCCAGGTCTCCTGCGCGATGCACTGGGTTGTGTGCGGCGCGTGGCGGAGCGGCGAATCTTCGATCTTGAACCGGCCGCCTTCCACCTCGGCGATCTCCTTGCGAATGGCAATCATCGCGTCGATGAAGCGGTCGAGTTCGTACTTCGACTCCGATTCCGTTGGCTCAATCATGAGCGTCCCCGGAACCGGGAAGCTCATCGTCGGCGCGTGGAAGCCGTAGTCGATCAGGCGCTTGGCGATGTCGTCCACCGTCACCCCGCACAGGTCCTTCAACGGGCGCGGATCCAGAATGCACTCGTGCGCCACACGCCCGTTGTGATTCTTGTAGAGAACCGGGAAGTGCGCGTCCAGCCGCGAGGCAATGTAGTTGGCGTTCAGAATGGCGACTTCGGTCGCGCGCTTCAGGCCCGCGCCACCCATCATGCGGATGTAGGTGTAGCTGATGGGGAGGATCGACGCGCTGCCGTACGGCGCCGCGGAAACAGGGCCGACGGGCGCGTCGGGGCGCGTCAACGGATGGCCCGGCAGGAACGGCGCCAGATGCGCCTTCACGCCGATCGGGCCCATGCCCGGGCCGCCGCCGCCGTGCGGGATGCAGAAGGTCTTGTGCAGGTTCAGGTGCGAGACGTCGGAGCCGAAATCGCCCGGCCGCGAAATGCCCACCTGCGCGTTGAAGTTCGCCCCGTCCAGATACACCTGCCCGCCGTGCGAGTGGATGATGTTGCAGATCTCGCGGATCTCTTCTTCGAACACACCGTGCGTCGATGGGTACGTCACCATCACAGCCGCCAGATTCGCCGCGTGCTTTTCCGCCTTCGCGCGCAGGTCGCCCAGGTCGACGTTGCCATCGGCATCGCACGCCGTCACAACGACGTCATAGCCCACCATGTGCGCCGTTGCCGGATTGGTGCCGTGCGCCGAAGAAGGAATCAGGCAAACGTTCCGGTGCCCGTCGCCTCGGGAGATGTGATAGCCGCGAATCGACAGCAGCCCGGCATACTCGCCCTGCGCGCCGGAGTTCGGCTGCAGGCTCACGGCGTCGTAGCCGGTCACTTCGCAGATGTCTTTTTCCAGCGCCGCGAACATCTCGTGATACCCCGCCGCCTGCTCGGCCGGTGCGAACGGATGGAGCGAGCCGAATTCGGGCCAGGTCACCGGAATCATCTCGGTGGTGGCATTTAATTTCATCGTGCAGGAACCCAGCGGAATCATCGCCCGGTCCAGCGCCAGATCGCGGTCCGACAGCTTGCGCAGGTAGCGCAGCATCTCCGTCTCGCTGCGATAGCGGTGGAACACCGGGTGCGTCAGGAACTCCGATTCGCGCGCCAAGCCAGCCGGCGTTACCGGTTCCGCCGCCATGCTGTCATAGGCCAGCGCCTGGCCGCTGAAGGCCAGCCAGACGGCTTCAATCAGCGCCGCCGTCGTTGTCTCGTCGGTGGTCACGCCCAGCGAGTTCGGACCTACGCGGAAGTTCAACTTTGCCGCCGCGCCGAGCGCCACAATCTCCGCCGTCCGCTCGCCCGTCTCCACCGTAATCGTGTCGAAAAACGCATCGTGCCGCAGCGTGAAGCCCAATTGCCGCAACCCCGCCGCCAGCACCGCTGTCCGCCGCCGCACCTGCTCGGCAATGTGCGTCAACCCCTCCGGCCCGTGATACACCGCGTACATCGACGCGATCACCGCCAGCAGCACCTGCGCCGTGCAGATGTTCGACGTCGCCTTCTCGCGTCGGATATGCTGTTCCCGCGTCTGCAACGCCAATCGGTAGGCGCTGCTGCCATGCGCGTCGATGGACACGCCCACCAGCCGCCCCGGCATATGCCGCTTGTAGGCGTCCTTCACCGCTAGATACGCCGCGTGCGGGCCGCCGTAGCCCATCGGCACGCCAAAGCGCTGCGTCGAGCCCAACGCAATCTCGGCACCCAGTTCCGCCGGCGAGGCCAACACCGTCAGCGACAACGGATCGGCAGCCACAATCGGCACCCCGCCATGTTCCTTCACCTTCGCAATCGGCCCGCGCAAATCGCGGATTGCGCCATGCGAACCCGGGTGCTGGAAGATCGCTCCAAAGCAGCCTTCAAATGTCGCCGTCATCGGATCGCCGCTGATCACCGTCAGGCCCAACGGCTGGGCCCGCGTCACGATCAGCGCATGCGTCTGCGGGTGCACGTCGTGATCGACGAAGAACGTGTTTTCCTTTTGCGTGGCCACGCGCCGCGCCACGGTCATCGCCTCGGCCGCCGCCGTCGCCTCATCCAGCAGCGAGGCGTTCGCCACGTCCAGCCCGGTCAGATCCGTGATCATCGTCTGGTAGTTGATCAACGCCTCCAGCCGCCCCTGCGAGATCTCCGGCTGATACGGCGTGTAGGCCGTGTACCACGCCGGGTTCTCCAGGATGTTGCGAAGTATGACGCCCGGCAAATGCGTGCCGTGATAGCCCATGCCGATGAAGCTGGTGAAGATCTGGTTCTTCGCGGCGAGCTCCCGCATGTGCGCCAACACTTCTACTTCGCTCATCACCGGCCCGTGTTCCAGCGCCTTGGGATGGCGGATGGAGGCCGGAACGGTCTGGCCAATTAATGCGTCGAGCGACGGCACGCCCAGCGTAGTGAGCATCGCCTCCACTTCACCCGGCGACGGCCCGATGTGGCGGGAGGCAAAATCAGCGGCAAGAGTCTTTGTGTTTGCAGGCATGACGGATCCTTGTCTGCCCGCTCTGTCTTTGGTGCCTGAAAAAGTTATCTCTTCGGCGGGCTCTTGCGGAGCCACTTTCCAGATGGTTGAGAAGAATCGTGGCGGTCCTTTTGCCTGAGAGTTTCCGGGGCTCTTGCTCCTTCGGCGCCTCAAAAATGAGGTCTCTCCCGCGCGCGATTCTGGCGAATTGTGGATTAGCTCGGTCGGTTCTTCAACAAGCGTAGCGCGACCGTGGCGGGGCTGGCAAACGCCACCGCGGTCCGGCCGCTACTCTAAGGAATGGCGGGGGATTTTCGCCCCATCCGCGACGATCCATGTACAGGGCCATTTGATCGAAGAATCCCCACAAATCGAGAGCGCCGCGCTGCTGGCCGACCGCCAGTTGGTCACTGCCATGCTCGCCAGAGACCGGAAAGCCGCGGCCGAGTTCGTGCAGCGTCTTTCCGATCCGCTGGTGCACTACATCCGTTCCCGGATGCAGCCCAGATGGGAAGAGGTCGACGATCTGGTGCAGGAAACGTTTCTGACGGCTCTGCGGTCATTGCCTTCCTATCGCGGCGATTCGCCGCTGCGGGCCTGGGTTCTGGGCATTGCGCGTCACAAGGTGGAGGATCACTACCGGCAGCGGATTCAGCGCGTCGTTCTTCCGGAGGAGTCGATCGACATCGAAATGATGGAAGATCCCGGCCTGGATGAACTGCTTGACAAGGCGAGGGCTGAGGCCCGCACCGAGTCCGTGCTGCGCACCCTGCCGGAGCAGTATCGGATTGTCCTGCTGTGGCGGTATTGGGAGCAACGGAGCGCGACGGAAATGTCGACGTTGTCAGGGAAGACAGTCAAGAGTCTGGAGCGGCTGCTGTCCCGTGCCCGGCAGGAGTTTCGAGAGCAATGGCGCAATCAGAGGAAGGAGGAGCGATGAGTCTCAATCAGTGGTTTGAGGAGTTAGCCTCGTCGACAGACCTGGCCGCGCGGGAAGCCCCCGTTCCGGCTTCCTCCTGCCTGAAGTCAAAGGTGTATTCGGCGTTGATCCTGGCGATGGAAGAAGACGGACCGCTTTTGCCTCTGCCCGAAACGAAATCGGCCGGCCGGGCGCTTTGCGTCTTTGAACACCTCGTGGAAATTCTGCCCGCTCCAGACGCCGTGCAGAGTTTGCAGTACTGCAAAGTGTGCCATGCCAAGGCGCTGGGAGAACGTGTTGAACACGCCCCGATCTACTGGCCGGGCTGCCCCTACTGCGAGTTCCAGAATCGCTAGAATCGCTTCAGGAACCCGAAGATACTTTGGAAATCGGCTAGCGCCCGCGCGCCGGGCGGTTGCAGTTGCTTGCTGATCGGATTGCCGGTCAGCGCCTCTGAAAAGCTGTATCGCACCATCCAGCCCTGTCCCACCGCGACATCAATGCCAACCGCGGTGCGCCAATACGGCTTCACCGCGTCGAACTTCGCCGGCGGCAGTTGCACCGCGCCCTTGGCGATCTGCACTCCGCCCGCGGTGGCCCGCAGACTGGCGAACCCGACGCCTCCCGACAGATACGGCCGGAACCGGCTGCTGCGCGGCCGGAAGTAGAACATCCCCTCGCCGCCGCCGCTCAACGACCGCAGCCTGTAGTCCTGTTGAAACGTCGCCTCCACGCCCGCCGCCGTGCGGCTGCCCGTCACGCTGAACGCATTGCTGTTCCGCGTCACTGATCCCTGCACGCTGAAGTAGTTCGTCAGGTCGCGGCCGGCGAACATATGGAGCACTGGACCGTTCTCCGGCTTATAGAGCGAGATAGCAGTCTCGGTTCCACTGATGCGCGTCTGCCCATCGGCCGACAAAGTGGAAATGCCCCCGCCGCCCCCAGCGAACCATTGTCCCTGCAGGCACAGCCCTGCCACTCCTGCCAACACCCATACACGAAATCCCATCTCTACATTCTGAGGGGGTTTTTTCGCGTTGTCACGACTCAATCCATGGAAGCGCTTCCTGACCACAACTCTTCAAAGGACATCAACATGCACCTCGACTTTGGCAAGACTCTCGTAGCGCTTCCCCTCCTGGCCGCAAGCCTCTTCGCGCAACCCGCCGGCACCCGCACGATTGCGTCCCCGACGACCATAGACCAGTCCGGCTCCTACATGCTCACCGCCGATATTTTCATTCCCGGCAGCGTGGGCGTTGGG
>CAMATG010000125.1 GCA_945860645.1 Candidatus Sulfopaludibacter sp. SbA3
CCCGCGCTACCCTAGTAATTACCGCCCGCATTAAGAAACTGAAAGAATGACACGCCGAACCGTCCTTGCCTCCTCCTCCCTCGCCCTCGCCCAAACCGCAACCAACACCCCTCCAAAACTCCCCCAGTCCAAAATCGACAACCTCGATAAAGCCGTCGACTCCTACATCGCCTCCCAAATCCTCGACAAATCCCACAAATACTACGGCTCCTACGCCGGTGCCGACGGCCTCTTCTACGGCGGCACCCCCGTCGGTCTCCTCGACGGCTTCCTCACCGCCTACATCCACCCCCAGTCCCGCCACCACAACTCCGCCCGTGTCGCCGAACGGATGCAAATGGCCGCCCAGGCCTTCGGCAACATCCAAACCAAGGACGGCAACTGGAACCTCCCCATCACCAATTTCAACTCTCCGCCCGACACGGCATTCATCATGCAAGGCGCCAGCGTCACCCTCATGAACGCCCGCCAGTACGGCTTCCCCGACCTCGAAAAATGGCTCCTCCCCGCCGTCGAACGCGCCGGCAACGGCCTCGTCAAAGGCGGCATGCACACCCCGAACCACCGTTGGGTCGCCAGCTCCGCCCTCGCCGGCCTCTACAAGCTCTACAACGATCCCAAATATCTCAACCGCGCCGACCAGTGGCTCGCCGAAGGCATCGACATGGATGCCGACTCCCAATACACCGAACGCTCCACCATCGGCTACAACGGCATCAACAACCGCGCCCTCGTCCTCATTGCCGACTGGCTCAACCGCCCCGAATACCTCGAACCCGTCCGCAAAAACCTCAACGCCTCCCTCTACCTCCTTCACGCCGACGGCGAGGTCGTCACCGAAATCTCCCGCCGCCAGGATCTCAACCAGCGCGGTACCCTCTCCAACCACTGGCCCCCCCTCGCCTACATGGCCTGGAAGGACCAAAACGGCCAGTACGCCACCCTCGCCCGCCAGTTCGAACCCGTCTACGGCTCGGCGTCCTACCTCATTCGCTGGCCCCAGTTCCTCACCAATCTCCCCGAAAACAAGCCCCTCCCCGACAGCTACGACAAACACTTCTCCACCATCGGCCTCGCCCGCATCCGCCGCGGCCCCACCAGCATCAGCGTCCTCAAAAGCCGCGACCGCTTCTTCACCTTCCGCCACGGCGCCGCCGTCGTCAACGCCGTTCGCTTCTCCTCCGCCTTCTTCGGCAAAGGCCAGTTCTCCTCCAAAACCCTCACCAGGGAAGGCGGCAGCTACGTCCTCACCCAGGACCTCGACGCCGGCTACTACCAGCCCTTCACCCCGGCGCGCAAAATCACGACGGAGACCTACGACAACACCCGCCACGAACGCCAGCGCACCGAAGTCTGCAATCTTCACTACAAAGCCACCATCACCGAAACCCCCACCGGCTGCGACCTCCGCATCCAGGCCACCGGCACCGACGAAGTCCCCCTCGCCATCGAAATCAACCTCCGGGAAGACATGCAAATCACCGGCGCCGAAAAACTCGGCACGCCCAAGGACACCTGGCTCCTTCGTAAAGGCCACGCCGAAATCTCCGCCGGCGGCGAAACCATCCAAATCGGCCCGGGCCGCGCCGACCACACATATCTCGACGTCCGCGGCGCCCGCCCCCGCCTCGAAGGCCCCAGCCTGTTCCTCTCCGGCTTCACCCCCTTCGATCACACCATCTCGTTTACAGCGAAGAAGAAATAGATGCGGAAGTCATAATGCATTCATTAAAGTCGATATAATAGAAGGAATGCATGTTTTCGCGCGCCGAGTTCGTAACTTCGGATTAAGCGCCATCGCATGCCTGCTCGCCGCGTCTTTCGCTCTAACCGGCGCCAGCATCCAAACGCCAGACCGGCTCACCCGCCAGCAACAGCGTTCCCGCTCCCAACGGTCCCCGCGCCACCGCGCTTGCCCCGGCCTCTCCCAGGGCCATTGCGTCTTCCAATCCACCTCCGTTAACGCCGCCAACCCCTTCGGGCCTCTCCCGGTTGACGCCGTTGCTGCGGAGGGCACCCGCCCGGCCTTCACCGCCCAGGAACATCTCACCGCCCGCGCCATGCCAGCCCCGGCGCAGTCGCCTCGCTCCCCCCAATCGCTTCCCCGCCCTCCCCCAGCTCGCGCATAGTCCCTGCTCCCCGTTCCCCATCCACCATCAACACCAATAGGTCTAGGAGTCTCTATGCGCAAACTCGTCTCCGGGTATAAAAAGTTCCGCGAAGAAATATACCCCGCTCATGAAGAAGATTTTCGTCGGCTCGCGTGCGGCCAGCAGCCTCGCAGCCTTTTCATCACTTGTTCCGACAGCCGCATCGTCCCCGACATGCTCATGCAGTCCAGCCCCGGCGAGCTTTTCATCTGCCGTAACGCCGGCAACATCATCCCCGCTCACGGCGATCACAACGGCGGCGTTTCGGCGACCATTGAATACGCCGTCCGCGTCCTCGAAGTCAAACACATCATCGTCTGCGGCCACTCCGATTGCGGCGTCATGCACGGCCTCCTCCACCCGGAACGGGTCGCCAAACTCCCCAACGTCTCCCAGTGGCTCCAATACGGTGCCCGCGCCCGCGCCGTTGTCGACGAAATCTGTGAAGGGCAATCCGACACCGAGAAGGTCATGGAGCTCGCCCGCCAGAACGTCCTCGCCCAGATGGACAATCTGAAAACGCACCCCTCCGTCGCCGCCGCCATCGTCAAACGCGGCCTCCAACTCCATAGCTGGATGTACCAGATCGAAGAGGGCGCCATCCACTCCTGGTCCCACCCCGACAACGCCTTCATCCCGCTCGACGCGGTGCCCATCAACGAGCCGGAACTGGCCACGGTTTAAACCATCCACCGGATTCGCTAACCATGAAAACCCAATTCCTTGGGGCCGACCTCCTAGGCTCCGTCGTCGTATTCCTCGTCGCCCTTCCCCTCTGTATGGGCGTCGCCATCGCCTCCGGCGTTCCCCCGGCTGCCGGCCTCATCACCGGCATCCTCGGCGGCATCGTCGTCGGCATGCTCTCCGGCTGCCCGCTGCAGGTCAGCGGGCCAGCCGCGGGCCTCTCCGTCATCGTCTTCCAAATCATCCAGGAACACGGCATCGCCATGCTCGGCCCCATCGTCCTGTTCGCCGGGTTAATCCAAATCGCCGCCGGCCTCCTCAAGGCCGGCCAGCTCTTCCGCTCCATCTCTCCTGCCGTCATCCACGGCATGCTCGCCGGTATCGGCGCCCTCATCTTCGCCGCCCAGTTCCACGTCATGGTGGACCATACCCCGAAACCCTCCGGCCTCGCCAACTTCGCCGCCATCCCCGAATCCATCGGCCTCCTCTTCCAGGATCTCGATCACGACCATCACATGGCCGCCATCGTCGGCTTCGTCACCCTCGGCGTCATGCTCGCCTGGACCGCTCTCGCAAAAGGCAAACTCAAAACCATCCCCGGAGCCCTCTTGGGCGTCGTTGCCGGCACCGCCCTCGCCCAGTGGGGCCAGTGGCAGATCCACTACGTCAAACTCCCCGGCTCCCTCGCCGATTCCATGACCATCACCCACCCCTGGAACATCCTTGGCCTCTTCTCCATGGAAATCTTCTGGGAATCCCTCGCCTTGGCCTTCATCGCCAGCGCCGAAACCCTCCTCTCCGCCGCCGCCGTAGACCAAATGGCCAAAGGCCAGCAAAAGACCAATTACGACCGCGAACTCTTCTCCCAAGGCGTCGGCAACACTCTCTGCGGCCTCGTCGGCTCCCTCCCCATGACCGGCGTCATCGTCCGCTCCGCCGCTAACGTCAACGCCGGCTCCAAAACCCGTATGGCCACCGTCTTCCACAGCGTCTGGCTGCTGATCCTCGTCGTCGCCTTCCCCTTCGTCCTCCAACTCGTCCCCACCGCTTCCCTCGCCGCCATCCTCGTCTTCACCGGCATCAAACTACTCGATCTCCCCACCTTCCGCCACCTCAACCGGTACGGCTGGGACGTCGCCTTCATCGCCGTTCTCACCACCGTCACCATCGTCTGCGCCAGCCTCCTCACCGGCATCGTCGTCGGCATCGCTCTCTCCCTCGGCAAGCTACTCTGGGCCATCTCCAAGTTCGACGTGAGGGTGGATACCGACCCCCTCTCCGACCGTGTCGACGTCTTCTTCACCGGCTCGGCCAGCTTCATCAACCTCCCCCGCTTCACCGACGCCCTCGATGACATCCCCAAAATGGCCGAGACCCACATCCACGTCCGCGGACTGAACTATATCGATCACGCCGCCATGGAATCCCTCGCCAATTGGGAAAAATCCCGAACCAGGGACGGCGCCCAGATCCACGTCGAATGGGCGGAACTGATGACCTTCTACAACGAAAAAAACGCCAACTCCAAACCCAAACCGGCCGAGCTCCCCATCTCCTAACCCGTAATACACCCGTCTGAAACCCGTGTCAGTCACATCATTTTTTTCCGTAAAACAAAGAGGCCACGGGTAAAGAATCGCCCTCAACTCCTCGCGGGGCTCCATGTCCGCCAAAGAACCAGAACAACCAGGCGGGAAGTGGCTCTGCAGACCATGCGCCTGGTGAGTGAGCAGGCGCCTCCCCCCTCCACGACGTAATCATCGAGAGTTCCTGCGGACATCCTCAGCCGAAGTTTCGAAACAACCGGCCTCAACGTCACCCCCCCCCCCGGCAACCCGAACTACGCACCACCAAAAACACCCCGCCCCCCAGCTACACTAAGCCATGCGCGTCATCATCCTTCTCCTCGCCGCCACCCTCACCCTGGCCGCCCAAGGCGCCGCCGTCGCTCAACTGCTCACCAAAGACCTCCCCGAATTCCCGGGCAAGGAAGCGACCATGCTCACCATCACCCTCCCCCCCGGCCACGCCTCCACACCCCACCGCCACCACGCCCACGTCTTCGTCTACGTCCTCGAAGGCTCCGTCGTCATGCAGGTCGCCCGCGGCGAACAAAAACAGCTCGGCCCCGGCGAGACGTTCTACGAAAACCCCTCCGACATCCACACGGTCTCAAGGAACGCCAGCCCCACCAAACCCGCCAAAATCCTCGTCATGATGCTCAAGGACAAAGGCAAGCCAGTCACCGAACCCGTCAACCGCAAGTAACCGGCTACAACTTCACCTTGTCATAATCAAACCGCTCGTCCACCATGTGATACACCGGCTCGCCCGGCTTCTGCAGATAATACGTCTTCAACATCGTCCGCGGAAAATCCGTCAACCGCCGCCGCACCGGCCCCTCATCGGTCCACTCATACACCTCCACCTCCCACGGACTAAAGGTGTCGCTCAGCCCCCGCTCCTTCGCAATCCGGTAAAAATGCACATTCCCCGGCTCATGCCCGCCCAGCCATAACCCCACCAGATCCAGCCGGAACGGGTCTTTCGCGAACATCACAAAGTTCGGCAAATACTCCCGCACCGGGTCCGCCGGGTCTTCATTTTTCGCATAAATCGCCTCCACCATGTGCAGCCCAAACCGCAGCGTGCTCAAATGGTCGCACGTCTTGTGCGCCCAGATCTCCTGGCGCTCCGGCCCCAAATCCGCCTCGCTCGCATACCGCCCATACCCCATCCGCTTGTGGCTCTCCAAGTACCGCCCCACCCGCGCCACCACGTCTTTCTGAATGAACGGCTTCATGAAATCCGGCACGCCCGTCACCATCGCCCACCCCGGACAAAACCGCTGAAACGGCCACACGGCCAATCCCTGCGCGTTCTTGCACGCCTGCGTCAAACACATCCCGTGGGACCGCCACTTCGCAATGTTAAACAGCCACGTGTCCCGCTCGTGAATCGGCGGATAATGCGGCACCCGGCCATACACCACCGCGTCCTCCGGCTTCGCCCAGTTCATCCCCTCCTCGCGCTTGTAATGCGCCGCCCGCCGCTGCGGCTCCAACACATCCACCCCCAGCCGCTCGTGGACACTGTCATACTTCTCACTCCACCGCGACGATCGGTAGTTGGCTTCCACATAATGAAAACGCCGTAGCCCCGTCTCGTGCAACGCCGTCAGCAACCCGTCATAAAAATCGGCGTCCGTCCCCCAGTTCACCTGCGCCCCGTTCTCCCGCACCGTCAGCACATTCGGCTTCAACACCACCCGGTGCGTTAACGGAACCCCGCCGTCCAGCCGCGCCTCAAAAATACGCCGCCCCAAATGCAGCCCCTCCCGCCGCATCCCCGCGAAGTCCAACCGCCCGGCCACCTTCGTCCGCCGAATAAACACGGCCTTCGGATTCGCCCGGATAAACGGATGCAAATCGAAATACCGGGGCGCCTCCGCCCGCGACATTCCAGCCGTCAGCGCCGCCAACCCGGCGCCTAGAAATCCTCTCCGGGGCACGTCCATGGTCGAAACCTCCGTGCCCCCAATCATTCCCTACAATCAGCCCTGCCGCAACCCCGGCTCGCCCGCGCGTGCCACACTAAGCCATGGAGATACACAATCAACGCGCCCCGGAAGACTGCTCCGGAATGGACGAAATCCGCGCCGAAATCGATCACCTGGATCAAGCTGTCATCGCGCTACTGGGAAAGCGTTTCAAATACGTCCTCGCCGCGGCAAAGTTCAAGGCATCACAAGCCTCCGTACGAGCCCCGGAGCGCTTCAAAGCTATGCTCCTGCAACGGCGCGAATGGGCCGCCGCCGAAGGGCTGAACCCGGACGCCATCGAGAAGATGTACTCGGATCTTGTCAATCACTTCATCAGCGAAGAGATGAAACACTGGCAGACCCGCTCCACCTAACCCGCCATCTCCACACCCTTGGTCGACACATAATACTTCGCCACCATATTCGGCTTCTCCCAAGCCGGCATCTTCTCCGCGCCCCGCAAATACGCAAAAAACTGCCGCGTCACTTCCGCAAAATGCGCCTCGTGCCCCACGCGGTACATCTCCGGAATCGCCAACCGGAACTCCCCGCCCGCGTCCTCCACATCCACGCCCGCAAACCCATCCAACCCGCCCCGCAGCGCCGCAAAAACCTCTTCAACTAACTCCGGCGAATTCGGCACCACATACACCTCAGGCCGGAAGTTCTCCGCCTCTCCCTGCCGCACATCAATCCGCGACTTCGTCCCCTGGAACGACGCCACGTACGTATCGCTCACGCCCTCCAAATCCCAACGCACATCCATCGCCACGTGCACCCCGCGCAGCGTATAGGACACAAAATTGTTCCCATAATAATCAAACGCCTCTTTCCGCGGAGCCCCCGTCACGCGCTCCCACTGCTCGGCGCTCAACGTCGTCGGCCACCGCCGCGCCGCCAGCATCTCAATATCGGTGCGGTAGTCCAACGCCATGTCCGGAAACGCAATCCATTGCGCCAGGTCCACCAGATGCGTACCAACATCGTTCAGCGCCTCGCCCTGCGCCAGAATGTCGAAGAACTCCACCGGCCGCATCATCGGCACGCCAGCAACGGTCTTCAATAGCCGGTGCATGCTGTCCATGTAAATCGCCGGCTTCTCCGCGCTCCCCGCCACCAGCGTCCCAAACACCCCCGGCGAATTCACCAGCGCCCGGTGCAGCATGGAAGTAATCTCATACCGCTCCGTCATGATGTCGTAGGCAATCACGCCCCGCGCATCGGCATCGTCCAGAGCCGCCTCCACCCGCGGCAAGTCTTCAGACTTCAAAATCCAAGGCTTATCGGCCAGCACATGAAAGCCCCCCGCCACGGACCGTTGAATGCGCTCAATCTTCGCGTCATTCCGTCCGGAAAGGACGACCACGCTCCCCGGCTTCTGTTCCGCCAACATCCGCCCCAGCGAATCCCCGCCGGTATGAATATCGAGCTCCCAAGCCGTCGGCTCAGCCGAGCGAATATTGAACCGCGCCACGCGAGTCAAATGCTCGGTCAGGTCCAACCCCAACGGCGCATAGACCGCCACGCGCGGCGAAACGCCCGCATACATTTCCTTCTGCACAAGGGCCGCATGAAAATGGGCCGGGTCGAGAGTAATCAGTTGAACGTCGTCCATCGCTCTCGATTCTCCCACGCCGGAGCCACCCACTACTCATACCGGATCGCCACCATCGGATCCACCCGCGCCGCCCGCCGCGCCGGCAGCCACGCCGCAATCAGCGCCACCACGCCCAGCGCCGCAACCCCCAGCCCGATCGCAACCGGATCAGCAGGTTCCAGCCCAAACAAACGGCTCTGGATCAGACGCAAACTCCCATACGCCAGCCCGACACCCGCCACCACACCGCCAGCCATCAACCACGTCGTCTCTCGCAGTATCATCCCAATCACCGCGCCTTCACTCGCGCCAAGTGCCTTGCGGATGCCGATCTCGCTCGTCCGGCGCGCAACACCATACGACAGCACGCCATACAAACCAATCGCCGCCAGCAACAGCGCCACAACGCCGAATGCAATCGACAGTTGCGCCAGCAGCCCGTCCACCTGAGTCCGGCTGTCAACCAGCTCCTGCATCGACTTCGCCTCGGTCACCGGCAGGTTCGGGTCCTCGGCCGCAATCGCGCGCCGTATGCCCGCCACCGCGGCCTGCGGCTCGCCCGCCGTGCGCACGGAAATCACAATCGAGTTCGGCACGTCGATCGGTTGCGCCGCCGGCACGAAGTAACGGTGCCCCGCTTCGCGTAAGCTCCGCTTCTTGGAGTTCGCCACCACGCCCACTACCTCAAACGTGTTCCGCTGCGGCCCAAAGATCTGCGTGACGTGCATGCCAATCGGATTGCGGCCCGCAAAAAACGTCTTCGCGAACGCTTCGTTGATCACGCAAACGCGCGGCGCCGATGCGTGATCGCGGTCCGTGATCTCGCGGCCCATCAGCACCGGAATGCCGTACGTGGAAAAGTAGTTCGGGCCAATATGATCGTACGCCGAGCCGCGGTCGTCGTCGCCCTTCCGCGTGTATCCCTCCACCAGAACTTCATCCCCAGCGTCCCCGCCCATGAACGGGGCGTGCCGGGAATAGGTGGACTTCCGCACGCCCGGCACCGCCGCCACGCGCGCATGCAGACGTTCAAACAGCGCCTGCCGCTTCGGCTCTTCATATCCCGCCGTCTCCACGTCCACGTTGACCAGCAGCAAGCGCTCTCGCGAAAACCCAAGGTCCACCCGCTGCAAATTCTGAAACGTGCGCACCAGCAAACCCGCGCCGATCAGCAGCGGCAGCGACAACGCCACCTGCCCCGCCACCACCACCTTCCCGGCGCGCAGCCACGCCGCCGATCCCGTCATCCCGCGCCCCTGCTCTTTGATCCCCGCGCTCGCCTCAACCTTCATCATGCGTAGCGCCGGCAGCACGGCCAGCAGCAGGCCCGCCACCATCGTCAGCCCGAAGGCAAAGGCCAGCACCGAAGGTTCAGCGTTCAGCGGCAAGTGAATCGTGCTCGAAACCAGCGCCAGCAGCCCCGCCCGCATCAGCCACGCCGCCGCCACTCCGGCAAAGCCCCCGGCCAGCGCAATCAACATACTCTCGGTCAACATCTGGCGGATCAGGTCTCCCCGCCCCGCGCCCAGCGCCAGCCGCACCGCCGTCTCCCGCGTCCGCGCCGTCGCCCGCGCCAGCATCAGATTGCCCAGATTGGCGCATGCGATCAACAGCACCAGCCCCGCCGCCGCCAGCAGGATCGTCAGCGGCTGGCCGAAACTTCTCCGCACGCTGGACGCCCCGGCCCCAGCTGGCCGCAGCCGCACCTGCTGATTCAGAAACCGCCGCCGCGCCTGTTCAGTTGGCGCGGACGCGTAGTAAGCTTCCAGCCCGCGCTGAAACACCGTGCTCGTCGCCGAATGCGCTTGCGCCATCGTCACGCCCGGCTTCAGCCGCCCAATCGCGTGCAGCCAAATGTCCTTCGCCAGCGACGCCGGGTCGTCGTGCAGCCAATCGCGCCCCGGCAGCACCACCGGTTGCAGGTCCATCGGAAACCAGACATCGGGGTGTTGCCCCACCGTCTCGCCGAAGAACTCCGGCGGCATGATGCCAATCACCGTGAACGTGCCCCGCCGCAACGCAAGGCGCGTGCCGATCGCGTCCGCGCGCCCGGCCAGCCGCCGTTGCCAGAACGCGTGGCTGATCACCGCCACATACGCCTTCGCGCCATCCGCACTGCCAAAACTCCTCCCCATCAACGCCGGAACGCCAAGCGTCGTGAAGTACTCCGCCGACGCCAACTGGCCTCGAATCTCCTCCGGTTCGGAGCCGTTAATGCGCACCTGTATCCGCTCGAGAAAACTCTGAACCGCCATCAAGTTCGCGAAGACACCGGTCTGGTCGCGAAGCTGCTCGAATTCCTGATACGTCAGTAGGGACCGCTCATCCGTCTGCGAGCCGTTGCGGTGCCCGCGCGAGTCCGGATCGGTCAGCATCACCAATTGCTCCGGATCCCGCACCGGAAGCGTGCGCAGCAGCACGCTGTCAATCAAACTGAACAGCGCCACATTCGCGCCAATCCCCAACGCCAGCGACAACACCGCGACAGCGGTAAATCCCGGCTGCGCGGCCAGCATGCGCAGTGCATAGCGGACGTCTTGTTTAATCACGTGATAATGCTCCTGGGGCGCGGTAGTCAGAACGTCGAAAATCGAGCGCAGCCACACCGCCGCCGCGGCGGACCGTCCATCGGCGGCGCGCAACTCCTGCGAAAACGCGCGAACCATCTCGGCGCCGTACTCATGCCGGAACGGTGCGGGAAAGCACCACAACAGCGATTGGAATAGGCGTGCCGAGAACATGGCTTACATCTTCTTGGGGATCAGTCCCGTCTCGCGCGCCTGGCTCAGCATGGAGGTAAGCCGCCGCGCCTCGGCCATCGCCACCTCCCGGCCAAAACCGGTAATGCCATAATAGCGGCGCCGTTCGTCCTGGCAGTCCGGATCCGGACTCTCGCGCAGCTCTTCCAAGAGGCCCTGCTCCAGCAAACGCCGGATCGAACTGTACAGCGTCGCGGCGCTCAGACGCACCTTGCCATCGGTCCGCGCCGTGATGTCCTGCATGATCGAGTAGCCATGCCGGTCCCGGTCAGCCAGCGCCACAAGAATGTGGAACGTCGCCGTCGGCAGCGGCAGTAACGTCTCGGGATCGGGGAACTCTTTCGTCATCGGGTATATCACTGTTGACTATACCCGCTGACGATATAAATGGCAATACTTTTTCCGCTAGTTTCGCGAACAGGATCGCGCGTCAGCTTTAGCATTGCTGGCCATTCTTCCGTCAGCAGTATCTGGCACATCGCCAAGCCAACCGCTCACGAATCGTACGGCGGCAAGCCGCGTTCCAGTTAGATAACGACATTGCGACTTTGCGCGATCTGTTCGGTGCTCAACACCCCGACTCTGTTTGTGCTGTGATGGTCATTTGTTCGACGCGCCACGTCCCTCTGCGCCTATCAGTGCCGACGAACGCAAAGGAGGGTCATTTGACCAAACCAGAGATTTCCGGCATCGCGCCATTCTTCATCGTCAAAAGTGTCCCCGCCGCGCTAGCGTTCTATCGCGACCGACTCGGGTTCGACATCACGTTCCAAGGACCCAGTTACGACGACATTTTCTTCGGCATCGTCCAGCGGGGTGCGGCAATGATCATGATGAAGGACATCGGTGTCGTTCCAGTGCCGAACTACACACGAGATATCAAGCAAGGCATTGCCCGCTGGGACGCCTATCTCCTTGTCCCGGATCCGGA
>CAMATG010000126.1 GCA_945860645.1 Candidatus Sulfopaludibacter sp. SbA3
GCCCGGGAGAGCGAGTCCCGTGTCCGTCTGATCGAGGTTGCCGAAACCCTCGATGCGCTCATTCGGAGCTCTGCAGTCCCCCAAACGACACTGCTCTCGCTACGTCTCGACTCCCAGGGTGGCCTGGTTCCGGCTTGGGCGTCCAACAACCCGTCCAGCGGCGCCCTAATGTCCCCGAAAAACATTCTTCCGCCGTCTGGTGGCACTTTCCTCTTCGGTTCAATTCCGCTTCTGGGCATACTCTGCTTCTCCTCCGACGGGCAGCTCCTTCTCTCGCTCCCCGAGGAGAAACGGCCGGATTCCGAAACAGCGCGTAACATCCTTGCTGCGGCCCAGGGGAAACCGTCATTTGAATTCAGAGTTGCCTCCTCGTTTGGATCCGAAAAACCTCGTTATCTCGCCGCAAGCTCCGCCAATCGACAGGGTGGCTATGTGGTCATTGCCACCCAATTGGCCTCCTTCGCCGGCTTCGAGAGCCGATCGACTTCCAAAATAGCCCTCGTCTGGCTGACCGGCACCATCGTCGCTTCGCTCATCCTTGGCGCCTGGTTCTCGCGTCGCTTCACTCAATCGCTCCAGGATTTAGTCGCCGCCATGCATGCCTCACTTGGGGCCGATGGTGCCATCGGTGATTGCCCTGCCGACGCCACCGCCGAGGTTCGCCTCCTCTGGCGGGGCTTCCAAAAGCTTCAGGCTAAACTCTTCACCGCCGTCCAACTTCACCAGCTGAATGAGCGAAAGGCCTTGGCCGCGGTCACCGAAAAGAACTCCTTCATGGCCGCGGTTAGTCACGAACTGCGCGGCCCGATGAACAGCATCACCGGTGCAGCGGCACTCATGTCATCCCGTTCCTCCTCCACGCCCTCCCTCTCCATTGAGGAAGCTACCGAAATGATCGTTCGTTCCAGCCGTCAGCTCATCTCCATCATTGACGATGTGGCCGATTTCTCTCGTTTAGAAGCGCAGACCCTTCCCCTGCGTCCATCAGTATTTCCCCTCGGTCCCGCTCTCGCCGATGTTGTCGGCTGGGTCAATGCCGAAGCCCGCCGCAAGCGCATTGAAATCGGCGTCTTCATCGGGGGCGGTGTTCCTTACGACATCGTCGCCGACCGCACTCGCTTCGCCCAGATCCTCCACAATCTTCTTCATAATTCCGTCAAGTTCACCGACCTTGGCGAGATTCGAGTTTCCATCGAAGTCGTCCAGTCAGACGTAGGTTTTCTTGAGCTTGGCGTCGAAGACACCGGTGATGGCATTTCCCCTGAATTGCACGATGCCGTCTTTGAACCATTTTTTCATCGGTCCTCCAGCCGCGCTACCCCCCGCGTCGGCTCCGGCCTCGGCTTGGCCATCGTAAAAGGTCTGGTCGACCAAATGGGCGGAACCGTCGCGCTCCAAAGTACCCCCGGAATCGGTACACGCGTCACAATCCGGTTGCCTCTGGTACCTCCTGGCAGTGCCGAACGGCTGTTCCCAGGCCCGCTCCCCGGCGTAGTGTTCTGCATGGGACGCTCGCTCTCCAGGGACGCTCTCCTTAGCCAATCGAACCACCTCGGGCTTCCCTCGCGCGTTGCGGTTTTCGATAGCGGCTGCGATTGGTCCTCTTTGGTCAGTCCGGGAGCCTCCCTTTTTCTGGATATCGACGAACTTCCTTCCAGTTCCTCCGCCCGTCAGGAACTGTTTGCTGCCGTCGATGCCGCCGGTTTCGCTCATCTCGTTTTGGTCGAAGCGTTTGCCCATCCCAGTCCGCCCCCGGTCCCCTCCTTTCCCCTGAATCGCCTCGCCGTACACTGGCTCGCCTGGCCCCCTGTCCTGTACAACGCCCAGTCGTTCCTGCAGCCCGGTCCCTCTCCGCTCCCCGCTTCCACCGCTCCCGCATCCGTTCAGGTTCCAGCGGAGACCCTGAATATTCTTGTTGCCGAAGATGATGATGACTCTCGCCTCGTCCTCCAACTTGCCCTTCGGCGATTCGGGCATACCGTTTTCGCTGTTGGAAACGGGGCCGCCGTTCTGGACGCCGTCCGTGAGAAATCATTCGATGTCATCTTGCTCGATATCGAAATGCCGATCTTTGGCGGTACCAAACTGGTCGGCCATATTCGCCAGATCCCGGCCTTCGCCAGGACTCCCATCTACGCCGTCACCGCCCACGCCAGTGAACAATATCGCGCTGAGTTCCTGGCTGCTGGTTTTACCGGCCACCTCGCCAAACCGTACACACCGGAGGCGCTGCAAGCTCTTGTCCTGGGTGGGACTCCACCGGATCCTCCGGCTTTCTCTCCGTCCACACGCATTAATCCCGCCACCTTTCTACAGTTCGCCGGCCTGCTTCAATCCGCCGGCAATCCTGTGGAACCCACTGTTTCCCGGATCCTTTCCGAAGTCAGCCTCTGGGCCAACGCCACTCCGAGCCCGCCATCGGACCTGCCGTCAGTCCTCCATCCCTTCATCGGATCCTGTTCCCTCATCGGCGCCTCCGCTCTCGCGGCGTACCTGCGAGAACTCTCTGCGCCAGGTGCGAGGGACGATTGGGACCGCGACCTACTCCAACTCCGTACTTTACTGGAAGAGTCCCAAAAGGGCTTCGACGAAATACTCGCGCGCCCTCCTGCCGGCTGATTCCGCAACCCGCCCCACTTCCCACACATCAAACATGGAGAACCCCTCCCGCCTACGCTAAACTGGTAGGAGGCGCCTTGCGCCCATTGTCTATGTTTCCAAACGTACTCGCGAAAATCTTCGGCACCAAAGCGGACCGGGATATTAAGGCCCTCCAGCCGCTCAAAGAAGCCATCAACGCTCGCGAGCCCCACTACAAATCGCTCTCCGACGCCGAACTCGCCGCCAAAACCGCCGAATTCCGCCACCAAATCGACAACGGCGCCTCGCTCGACGACCTGCTCGTCGAAGCCTTCGCCACCGTCCGTGAGGCCGGCCGCCGCATCCTGTCGATGCGCCACTACGACGTTCAGCTCATCGGTGGCATGGAACTCCACAAGGGCCGCATCGCCGAAATGAAAACCGGCGAAGGCAAAACCCTCGTCGCCACCCTCCCCGTCTATTTGAACGCCCTCGCCAGCAAAGGCACCCACGTCGTCACCGTCAACGACTATCTCGCCAAACGCGACGCCGAGTGGATGGGCAGAATTTACAAGTTCCTCGGCCTCACCGTCGGCTGCATCACCCACGACATCAGCGATCGCGACCGCCGCGCCGCCTACCAGGCCGACATCACCTACGGCACCAATAACGAGTTCGGCTTCGACTACCTTCGCGACAACATGAAGTTCCGCCTGGAAGACTGCGTCCAGCGCGGTCACTTCTTCGCCATCGTCGACGAAGTCGATAGCATCCTGATCGACGAAGCCCGCACCCCGCTCATCATCTCCGGCCCCTCCGAAGAGTCCACCGACAAGTACTACCGCATCAACAAAATCATCCCGCGCCTCGTCCGCGGCGAAGTCATCGAAGGCAAAGAACCCGGCGAAAAATACTTCACCGGCGATTACACCGTCGACGAAAAGCACCGCGCCGTCGCCCTCACCGAAGAGGGCGTCATGAAGATCGAACGCCTCCTCGGCCTCGGCAACCTCTACGAAGCCCAGAACATCGAATTCAACCATCACGTGCAGCAAGCTCTCAAAGCGCACGTCATGTACACCCGCGACAAAGAATACGTCGTTCGCCCCGGGGAAGATCCCAACGAACTCGAAGTCATCATCGTTGACGAATTCACCGGCCGCCTCATGCCCGGCCGCCGCTGGTCCGATGGTCTCCATCAGGCCATCGAAGCCAAGGAAAACGTCAAGATCCAGCGCGAGAACCAAACCCTCGCCACCATCACTTTCCAGAACTACTTCCGCATGTACAAGAAGCTGGCCGGCATGACCGGTACGGCCGACACGGAAGCCGCCGAATTCGGCAAAACCTACAAGCTCGACGTCACCCCCATCCCGCCCAACCGCGTCGCCAAACGCCAGGACGCCAACGACATCGTCTACCGCACCGAGGAAGAAAAGTTCCGCAACGCCGCCCGCGAAATCAAGGAACGCAACGCCAAGGGCCAACCCGTCCTGGTCGGCACCATCTCGGTCACCAAGAGCGAAAAGCTCTCCTCGATCCTCACCAAAATGGGCGTCAAGCACGAAGTGCTGAACGCCAAGAACCACGAACGCGAAGCCTACATCATCGCTCAGGCCGGCCGCTACGCCGCCGTCACCGTCTCCACCAACATGGCCGGTCGCGGTACCGACATTCTCCTCGGCGGCAACCCGGACTTCCTCACCCAGGAAGAGTCCATCAAAAAGGCGATCGCCGAATCGGTCGACGAACATGAAGCCGGCTTCGTCGCCGACGACCGCTACTACTACTTCCAGCGCGCCGACATGAACTACCGTGTCCCGCTCGAAGCCTGGCGCGAAATGCACGCCCGCCACAAAGCCAACTGCGACGCCGACCGCGAAAAAGTCGTCGCCGTCGGCGGCCTCTGCATCATCGGCACCGAACGCCACGAATCCCGCCGTATCGATAACCAGCTCCGTGGCCGTTCCGGCCGCCAAGGCGACCCCGGCTCCTCCCGCTTCTTCCTCTCCCTCCAGGACGATTTGCTCCGTATTTTCGGTGGCGAACGCATGCAGAACCTCATGCTCCGCCTGGGCATGGAAGAGGACGTGCCGATCGATTCCGGCCTCATCACCAAGCGCATCGCCGCCGCCCAAAAAGCCGTCGAAGCCCAGAACTTCGCCTCCCGGAAACACGTCCTCGAATACGACGACGTCATGAACAAACAGCGCGGCGCCGTCTACACGATGCGCCGCAACCTGCTCGAAGGCACCGATCAGAAGGAACGCATCTACGAGATGGCCAAGGGCATTATCGCCTCCGTCGTCGCCGAGCGGATCCCCGAACGCGCCCGGCCCGACGAATGGGACATCACCGGTCTCGAAAGCGATATCCTCACCCGCTTCGGCGCCCAGCTTCACCTCCACGATCTCCGCGGCTCCAACCTCGATGAAGTCGAAGATAAGATCTTCGATGCCATCAAGACGAAGTACGAGGAGAAGGAAGCTCTCATCGGCGACGAATATCTTCGCGAAGCCGAACGCGTCATCATGTTGAACGTCATCGACAACCAGTGGAAAGACCACCTCCTGTCGATGGATCACCTCAAGGAAGGCATCGGCCTCCGCGGCTACGGCCAGAAGGATCCGCTCCTCGAATACAAGAAGGAGTCCTACACCCTCTTCCAGGACATGATGGACCGTATCGAAGACGATACCGTCCGCTATCTCTTCTTCCTCCAGGTCGCCGAAAACAACCGGCCCGACGTTCCCTTCGAAGCCGACTACGACCTCGAAGACGACGATCAGCCCGCCCTCGAAGCCGCGCCTGAGCCCGAGCCAACCCCGGCCGAACGCCAGGCCGCCCGCGCCTCTATCGACGACTTTACTCGCAACATCCAGAAGAAGAAAGAACGCGAACTCGCCGCCCTCGAATTTTTAGGTGGCGAACCCGCGGCACCAAAAGGCCCCGTGTTGGCGTCTAAGAAACCAGGCCGCAACGACGCTTGCTGGTGCGGCTCCGGGAAAAAATACAAAAAATGTCACGGTGTAAACGAGTAATCTTCGCCCTGTTCGCTCTCAGCCTTCCGGCGGCCATCCTGCCGGAAGGCATGGAGCATCACTCCCGCAAAACCGTCAAGGCGCTCAAGCCGGAGCCAGCCGCGATTTGGAGTGAGTACGGCTTGCAGGAAGCAGAGACAGCTAGGTATGAGGGGGCCAAAGGCGCCTTCACCATCTCCGCCTGGCGTCTGCCCGACGCCACCAACGCCCTCGCCGCCATCCAGCTTCTCCGCGGCGCCCGCCCCGCCGGCGCCACCATCCAGCAGCGCGGCAACTACATCCTCCAGTTCGATGGCTTCAAGCCCGAAGAGGAGACCATGAACCAGCTCATCCTGGCCATGCCCCGCTACGACGCCTCCTCGCTCCCGGCCCTGACTGGCTTCCTGCCCGCCCCCAACCGGCACGGCAACAGCGAACGCTACATCCTCGGCCCCAACTCGCTTGAAGCCTTCGTTCCCGGCATGTCTCCCTCCCTCGTCGCCTTCCACTTCGGCACCGAAGGCCAGTTGGCTCGTTACAAGGACAAAGACGGCGACGTCACCCTGGTTCTCTTCAACTACCCCAACCCCCAGGTCGCCAAGGAACGCCTCGCCGCTTTCCAGGAGCAGAAGCAGTACGTCGCCCGCCGCTCCGGCCCGCTCCTCGCCGTCGTCACCCAAACCCCCACGCCCGACGCCGCCGAACGCATCCTCTCCCAGGTTCGCTGGGAGGTCAACATGACCATTAACCAGCAAATGCCGGACCCCAAGGGCGACAATATCGGCGTTTTGTTCATGAACGTCAGTAAGTTTTCGGGCATGATGATCCTCTTCGCCTTGCTCGCCGGGGGCGGTTTTGCCCTTTTTCGCCGTCTAGGTAGAAAATTTTCAGGCCAAAAGCCCGGTGACGATTCCGCCGTCATCGCCCTCCACATCGACCAATAAACTCCCCAAATTCATCAACTTGCCGCCCTCCCCTCCCAGATTTCCCTGGGAGCCGTGCTACCGGCAAAATCCAGTAACCCCAGTTTTATCTTAGACTTCCGTCAAATCCAGCAATCCACATCTTTGCTCTTGACGAAATCCTCAAGACGCCATAACATCACAGTCACATACCAGGAATCGCGGGCAAGCGTAGCCTCGAGGCCTGATTCTCCCAAATATCGACCGGCGGGCCTTGGCCCGCCGTAGTCGTCTATACTGGCGAAAATGAACCCCCACGCCCCGAAGGCAGATCCCCCGGCCTCCTGGCGCGACCGCCTACACGCCCTCCGCAACCTGCCCCCGCTCCTGGCCATGGTCTGGGAAACCAGCCCCATTCTCTGCGTAATCTCCCTCTTCTGCCGTCTTCTGTGGTCTTTAGTGCCCCTGGGTACCCTCTGGGTCGCCAAACTCATCATTGACCGCATAGCCGCCGCCGCAGCCGCCAAATCCGGCGTTCCTGACGACCTCTGGCCCCTCGTCGCCGCCGAATTCGCCCTCGCCATCTCAGGCGACCTCCTCATGCGCGCCGCCGGCCTCGCCGAATCCCTCCTCGGCGACCGCTTCACCCACCACATCGGCGTCCGCCTCATGCGCCACGCCGCCACGCTCGACCTCGCCAGCTTCGAAGACCCCATTTTCTACGACAAACTCGAACGCGCCCGCCGCCAATCCGCCGCCCGCCTCGGCATGCTATCCCAAATCGCCGGGCTCCTTCAAACACTTCTATCTCTACTTGCAGTCTCTGCCGTAATCATCTCATTCTCCTGGTGGTTCCTGCCAATCCTGATCCTCGCTCTCCTCCCTGTCTTCTGGGGCGAAACCAAGTTCGCCATGCTCGCCTACTCCCTCCTCTACCGCTGGACCCCCGAACGCCGCGAGCTCGATTACCTCCGCCTCCTCGGTGCCTCCATCTCCACCGCCAAAGAAGTCAAACTCTTCGGCCTAGGCGATTTCCTCATCAACCGGACAGAATCCCTCTTCGACCGTTACTTTCAGGAAAACCGCAAACTTGCTATCCAGAAAGCATTTACCAGCGCCGCCCTCAACGTCCTCCCCCTCGCCGGCTACTACGGCGCCTACGCCGTCATCCTCTATCGCACCGCCAAAGGCGAACTCTCCCTCGGCGATCTCACCTTCCTCGCCGGCGCCTTCTTAAGATCCCGCAACGCCCTCGAAAGCGTCTTCTCCACCCTCTCCAACGTCTCCGAACAAGCCCTCTTCGTCCGCGATCTCTTCGAATTCTTCGATTCCAAACCCTCTATCGAATCCAAAACCGCCCTCCTCCCAGCCCCCCGGCCCATCAAAAAGGGCTTCGAATTCCAAAACGTCTCCTTCTCCTACGCCAATAGCCCCAAACCCGTCCTCGAAAACGTCAGCTTCCACCTCCACCCCGAAGAGCGCCTGGCGCTAATCGGCGAAAACGGCGCCGGCAAAACCACCCTCATCAAACTCATCTCCCGCCTCTACGACCCCACCGCCGGCCGCATTCTCCTCGATGGCGTTGACCTCCGCGAATACTCCCCCGCCGACCTCCGCAAAGAGATCGGTGTCATCTTCCAAGACTACGTGAAGTACGACATGCTAGTTAAAGAAAACATAGGGGTTGGCCGCGTAGATGAAATGACCAATCAAACCAAAATCGAAGACGCCGCCCACAAATCCCTTGCCTCCGACGTCGTTGCCCAACTCACCAACGGCTACTCCCACATGCTCGGCCGCCGCTTCGAAGGCGGTGCCGATCTCTCCATGGGCCAGTGGCAAAAAATAGCTCTGGCCCGCGCCTACATGCGCGACGCCCAGCTCCTCGTCCTCGACGAACCCACCAGTTCCCTCGACGCCCGCGCCGAATTCGAAGTCTTCCAACGCTTCGCCGAACTCACCAAAGGCAAAATGGCCATCCTGATTTCCCACAGGTTTTCCACAGTCCGCATGGCCGACAAAATCCTGGTCCTCGGCAACGGCCGCATCGAAGAACAAGGCACCCACGACGAACTCCTGAAAAACCGCGCCCGCTACGCCGAACTCTTCGAACTCCAGGCCGCCGGCTATCGCTAAAAGTCCTTGCTGCTCCGAACGTATTCGTTCCAGTGCCAGGCGATGTCCTGGACCGTATACGGAATCTTCACGTGATTCCGCGGTATCGTGTACTCCCCGTCTCCATTGACGTCCAAATAGACCTGACACGTGCATTCCGTGCTGTACTCCTGGCCATACGGAACCGCCCCGGGAGGCCACTTCGCCTGCACCTCAAATCCGTTTCGCCCCTCGCGCTCGCAAAAGTGAACCTGGCTCAAATCCGCTGGATCCCCTCCCGCCAAGGTCATCCGCTTCTTCGCCACATCCACGCAGAGGATCGGACGGTGCGATCCGGCACGCGTCCAGGAATCAAACTCGAAATAAAACCGCGACTGGTCGTGCACCGCCCCGATATCTACTCGCAACTGCTGCACTCCCGATCCGCGAATGCTGAACGCCGAAAGTAGATTCGTCAACGCCATCAGCTGAATGTCCAACCGCCCCCGCCACTGGGCAAACGGAACCTCAGACCACTTCGTTTTCGCTGTCCCCATTCCGTACACGGATCCCCACACACAATGGGAAATGAACAATTGAAAATCCGACTCCGAGGTAAACGCAACAACGAGGTATCCTGCCGACGCCATTGCCGCTCCTACCACCATCATCACCACTCCCGGCGGCGCTCCCAGCACGGTCGACGTCTCCAACGCCCCCGCTCCCGCAATCACGCTGCCTACAACAGTAATGGCCGATCCGATCCCGACAAGCCCCCCGTATCCGACCATCGCCGAGTAATCATTCCTTGCATACGCGTCCACCGCATCGAACTCCGCCGCGACAAAGTCGACTGCCGCGGAAATCCCTCCCACTATCCCCATCGGCAGCTTGAACAGCTTACTCAACGGCACCAGCCCCACCGCCTCCACAATTCCAGGCGTCGCGCTCAGCGCCGAGAGCATCCGCAACCCACTCTTTGTCGTCCAGCGATTATCCGTATCCACAATCGCCGCCAACGTCAGCGCATACGCCATGACCTTTAACCCATCCGACAGGATTTGCCTCGCCTGTGCCGCCAGTTCGTGCACGGCCACCCACCGCCCCCAATTCGCCGCCGGGTTCTCCTCCATCACCGTAACGCTCTTTTTCAGCCCGCTGAAGTTCTGGTCCCCGTCCGGCATCTCGCTTGCCACGTCTACCTGCCGCACGGTTACCAGGTCTTCCTGCGAGATATTCTTCAACCCTGCCGCTGCCTCATCGGCTGCTTCTTTCGCAGCATTCTTCTTCAACATCACCAAAATCTTCGCCGCCTCGTTCCACGCGCGGATCACCCCGTCCGCCGCTTTCCTGGCCGCCCGGAATTGGTCCATCTTCGCCGCCGACTTCCGCAACGCATACTTCCGGATCAGACTCGATTCATCCTCCACCTGCTTCACCAGATAGCTGATTCCAGGAAGCGTCTCTGACAGCCGGCTCACCGCCAGCCCATAAACACACAACCCCACCGGCATATCCGTTTCCACGTCCACTTCGTGCGCGCTCACCGCGAAGTCCCACAGCCCGCCGCTCAACCACTGTGCCAATTGCGCAGACCGCCGTTCTGCCTCCGCCTTCTTCGCTTCATTCTGCTTCCGGTAGTCCTCCACATACTGCCGCATATCGGTTTCTCCGGTTGCCGATAGCTGGCTCCGCACCGCCGCCGCGTCGCCTCCCGCGCTGTCCATCGCCGCGATCAGATGTTCGCTGATTGCCAGTTTGCACATCCGGTCCTGCACCTGCCGCCGCTGTGCCTCCGGTTGGCCGTCGTAAAACCCCGAATACCCGATCACGTCGTCACAGGCGTTCCTATACTTCTGCCCTAGATGATGTGTGATCGTCAGCGGGTCCACCGCCCGGTAAAACCACGTCGTGTCATACCACAGCTGACTCGGGTTCCCGTATTCGTTCACCACTTTCGGCAACGATGCATGCATGGGAAACAACAACTCCTCCGCCCGGTCCTCCAACTCGTGGATCTTCGCCAAATGGAGCTGGATCCGGCTGACGTAGCAATAGTAAAAAACCTGCGTTCCGTTTACCGTATGTGGCAACGACAATGCCGCCACCTTCGCCTCGGCGGGCTTCCGCAGATCCCGTTCATTGCCCCGGTGCTCGGAAAGATCCACCGGGCGGATCCCGTCATCGACGTAGTACTCCCCATACCACCGCACCCTTCCCGCGTCATTCTGGAACAGGTACACCCATTTCGCCACCACCGCCTGGTGCAGCGTCTGCGGCGAGTTCCCTTTCCCCGGCTCCAGCGCGGGCGCCCATTTCGTTTCGTCCGGCGAGTTGGCAATAACAGTTTTCCACTCGACAAAGTTAAACGCCGGTCCCAATACGTTGCTCATCCCTCTTCTCCCTCTCCCTTAGGCCACGTGCGGGTCTTCATAGTGTTCATGCGGCGTCTCGAAGTCGACGTCGCTGTCCAGAATCAGTGGATCTCTGGTCTTCAAGTCCGGCGCCGGCTCACCGTGGTACTTCGCCGGCGTCAACACCCGCGGTTCCCCCGCCTTCTTCCCCAAATCGTCCAACGATCCGAACGGTACCCCGGAAAAGATCACATACTTCACCCCCGGCGTCGGATAATGGTGCAGCGAATACTCCCCGCCCACAACCACCTCCGTAAACACCAGCACGCATTTCTTTTCCGTTCGCTCCACCGCCGCCGTTCGCGGCAGCGTCTGGTTGTATGTCCGGTCCGCGCTCACCAGTTGGAACTCGTCACGCACCCCGTCGTTGTCCTCCGGGACTTCAATAAAGATTTCCACCGCCACCAGCGGCGAGGCAATTCCCTCGCACGGCGACGCCCCCACCAGCCGGTGATAAAACCGGCATCCAAACGTGTCCGATGTCGTCGCAAACTCCCGTCGCACGTCCTGCTGCCCCCGCCGGTACTCGCCGTTGCTCCACATCCGCCGCCGGCACCCGTCGGTCCCCTCCGTCACCCGCGGACACGG
>CAMATG010000127.1 GCA_945860645.1 Candidatus Sulfopaludibacter sp. SbA3
GGGGGCCTGAAGGGCAGAGCTGGCGTTCTGATTTTTGTGGGCACGGTCGAGGAGAGCGGGAAAGAGGGGTTCGGCCGCATCGGGCCGGCCGGTGCCGATGGCGAGGAGGAGCATGGCGGCCTGGAACTCGCCGGGGATAGCGGAGGAACCTTCGAACCCGGGACGTTCGGCGGCCGAGATACGCGCCTTGAGGATACGGTAGAGATTGGAAAACCGCTTGGCAGCGCGAGGGGTCCGGAGGAAGGGGGATAGCCGCTCAGCGAACTCGGTTTCCCACGGACGGATGAGGAGCGCCTCTTCATCGAGTTCGGCGGGTGGAGGGGGCTGGGGCGCGGGGGCGGAAGCGGGGAGCGGCGCGGGAACGGGGTTGATCGCGGGCGTTGCCGCGATGGCCGGACCGGAAGGCGGCGCGGGGAGCGGGCTCGTTTCTGTACTAGGGGGCAGGAGGGCGCGAACAAGCCGTTCGAATCCGGAGACGGACATGGGACGGAGGTTGAAGGGAATCTGGAAGATCTTTTCCAGGAAGTTTCGCGGGGTGACCGGGCGGTGAGAGGCGGTGGGAGACGGTTTGAAGATGGTGTTGGATTCCTGGAGCGAGTGGATGAGCCAGCGCGGGTCGACGCCGACAACGACGACAAACAGGTCAAAGGCCAATAGGAGGTGAACGGCTTCGAGGACTTCCATGACACGGGCAGGCGGGCAGCGGTCGAGGTCGTCTATGTAGAGGACGATGCGTTCGACGCGTTGCTGCTTGCCATCGGGGCCGCCGGCGCGGAGACGATCGCCGAGCTTTTCAAAGTCACGGCGAATGGTGGAGATAATGCCGAGATGCTTGCGGTAGTCGTCGGATTTCGTGCGGTCGGAAAGAAAGCGAGCGAGGCTGCGTGACTCGTAATATTGCTGGAGTTCGGTCTCCAGGGCGGCGACCCTTACGGCGGCGGCTTGCAGTTCGGCATTGATTAGATCGAGTTGCGATTGTTCGCCTGCAATGAGCTCGGCGCGCTTTTGGGCGAGAACGGCATCGACCTTCGTCTTTGCATTTTCAATGGCGGCGAGGCCCTCGGCGATGGCGCTGGTGGCGTTTTTGAGCAGCAAGGCGGCCCCGGCGACGACGCTGGCGATTTGCGCGCTGACGGTGACGGCGGCGGAGACAGCGTCCTGCCACTGCAGCAGATTGCGGAGGGCCCAGGCGAGCAGAGGAAAGCCGGCCAGGAGCAGGGCGAGGAGCAAGAGTGTGGCGCCTTTGCCGGCATTCTGGAACAGCGCGACGGCGAGGGCGGAGGCGCGTCCACGAAGGCTAAAGGCGTCCTGAACCGTGTCGTGCAGATCGCCCACGGAGTTCACGATGTTGGGAATGCCTAGTTTGCCGAGTCCTTCCCGGAGTTCCCGGCTTAGAGAGGGGTCATGGAGAAGCAGGGCATGGAGATCGGGGAGGCGAAGATCCGCCAGGGCGACGGGGCCGAGCTTGCGGATGGCTTCTTCGCGGCGAGCGCGTTCGGACTCCGCCTTCTGCTGTTCAGCTCTGGCGGTTTCCAGATCGCGTTGAATGCGGGTTTCGCGGTCCTGCGGCCGTTCGGCGGGGTTGACGAACGCGTCCAGGGACTCCAGGATATGGATGCCCATGCTGGCCCAGAGGTTGGCGTCCACAAAATGCCAGGCGTTGAATTCAATTTGCGCTACTTCGGCGACAAAAGGGGAGCGGCCGGACTGGAGCGCGGCGCGGGTTGCAAGCCGGGTGACGGTGGACTTCATCGACTGGATGAAGAAGCTCTTGCCGGCGCCCCAGTCTCCGAATAGTCCGACGGCAATCGGAGGGCGGACGTCTCTGTTGATGAGGACAGCGCTCAGGACTTGCACGTCCTGGAAGAGGCCGAGTGCATCGCGGGCGGGGTCGATGGAATCGGAGGCGATGGTGGTGAGAGCGAGATGGGAGTTGGCGGAGTCGTCGTCGTTCAGCAGGGAAAGCAAGCGGCGGGCGCCATCGCGGGTTGGGGGGCGGGCGGCGGCAGCCTGGAGCTTGGCGCGGACTGCGTCAACGCCGATGGCGCGGAGGAGGCAGGCAAAGGCAGAGGCGGAATTGAAAGTGGAAGCCTGGGTTTCGACGACGATTCGTTCGACGGTTTCGAGGAGGCCGGGCGATTGCTTCAGGATCTCCGCGGCGATCGGCGCGGCGCCGGGATGAGAGAGGGCGTAAAGAACGTCGTAGGAGAGGGGCTTTTCTACCAGGCTCCAGAGTTCACATAGGCGAGGGACGAGGCTGGGGCTGGCGACGATGCGGAGCGCGCGGAGTGCGGCCCAGCGCAGTGAAAGGTCTTCCAGCCACTCCTTCAGAAGACTTGATTCGCCGCTGATGGCGGCGACGAGCGACCGAACTTCCGGGGCGGGATCGGACGAAGTGAGGTGGAGGATCTCCTTCAGGTACGAGGCTTTCACCTGATAGAGACCGGCGAGGGTCCAGAAACGGCAGGACGGTTCGGGCTCGCTTTCTGCGTTCAGATGCTGGACGAGGAGTTGGCGCGACTCTGCAGATTCGGCATCGACCCAGATGAGCGTGCTGAGAAGCCAGGAGCGGATCGAGGTGACTTTTTCGGGCGCGCGCGGGGCGGTGGCGGCGGAGTTCTTCCGGGCGGGCGGGAAGTCCGACAGGATGGAATCGCGGAGGCGGGCGGCGAAGGCGGGGCGGTCGATTCCCGCGCGTTGTTGGATGATCTGGTCGAGCAGGTCGATGCGCTGGTCTTCGCTGCCATCGATGAGGACCTGGATGGAGGCGTTGACTTCGGAGGGGACGGCGCGCGGGCGCAGTTCTTCGGCGAGCCTGCTGATTGCGAGAGGGTCCTTCGGCTCCACGTGGAGATAGCGGAGGCGTCGGAAGATACCGCCGGCGTCGTCGAGTGCCTCATCGGCAACATCTCCGATGAGAACCGGGACGATCCGCTTCTTTAGCTCGACCGCTTGCGCAGCCAGTTTGCGTTGGGACGGACCCCAGCCCTTCGGCCCCAGGAAGAGCGCAACGGCGCCCGCCGCCTGGAGCGTTTCCATTTCCATCTTTTCCCATTCCGTGCCGACTGGGATATCACGGCGCCAGAAGTGAGTACGAACTCCGCGGTTTTCGAGCAGGGTGACGAGGCCGGGTACGTTCTCCTCGTTTTCATTGAACAGAATAAACGCGTCTACCGTTTTATTCTCCATATAAGTTCCCCTATCTTACGGCGTTATGAGGGTGGTTCGGTGGCCGGTGTTGCGGGGAGGGGATCGGATGGAAGGCTATTGGCGGAAAAGGCGCCTGGCCCAACAATTCTAATTTTTGGAATTGTATTTGCCACACACTTACTCTATTGTTCTCCTATATGCGTTGTATTAGACCAGTAGTTGGGCTGCTATTTTTGAGTCTCACCCTTTTAGGGCAGGCGCCGCCGGCGGAAGCGGACAACTACGAATACGGGGGCGCCGGGCTATCGGCCCAGGAGCGGGAGGGCCGAAATACCTGGTATTTCTGGACCGGTGGCGGCGAGAAATTCTGGCGGCAGACGGCGCAGATTACACATGGGATCACGGATCTGCTGCAGTATGTGGATTCCCGGAGACGGCCGGAACGATTCAAAACGCTGGGGGTGTTGAATGACCCCGATTGCACCCAGGCGACGGCGCCGGATGAATTTGGGCTATGGATGGACGTCTGCAAAACGGTGGACGTGCCTGGGATTCCGAGCCAGTCGTCCGGGATTGTGGGCCTGCGTAAGTTCAAAAATCCAAAGTTCGATAAGTTCACCTGGGACGTAAAGAAGTACCTGGCGGACCCGGCAACGGTGGAGCCGCCGTACCTGATCGGGATGACGTGCGGCTTCTGCCACATCGGCTTCAACCCGCTGTATCCGCCGAAGGACCCGGAGAATCCGCGCTGGTACAACTTCAGTTCGGCGATCGGGAATCAGTATTTCAAGGAGGGCACGCTATTCGGACTGAAGCTCACGCCGAAGGATTTCCGCTGGCACATCGCGGACAAGCAGCCGGCGGGCACGTCGGACACGTCGCGGTTTGCCACCGACCACATTTTCAACCCGAACGCGATCAACTCGATTGTGTACCTGGCGGACCGGCCGTGGCAGACGGAGACGATGGCCGACGGGACCACCCGGCCCGTGCACCACATCCTGAAGGACGGGGCGGATTCCATCGGCACCGCCGGGGCATCGCTGCGGGTCTACGTCAATATCGGCATGTGTTCGGACTACTGGACCACGCTCCACGACCCGATCTCCGGGACCAAAATGACGCAAAAGCCGTTCCGGATTGACCTGGCGCGGAAGGACTGCGCCGACTGGCGGGCCACCGAATCGCGGATGGAGGGCGCGGAGGCGTTCCTGAAAACAGTCATGCCGGCGCGGCTGGCGGCGGAGCATTTGACCAAGGATGCCGCGCAGTTGGCGCGCGGAGCGCAGGCGTTTGCGGAAAACTGCGCCCGCTGCCATTCCAGCAAACAGCCCCCGGAAGGGACAGCCGACGCAACGGCCTGGTACCGCGAGGCGGTGAAGCGGCCGGACTTCCTGGACAGGAACTTCCTGTCGAACGACCGGCGCGTATCGGTGGCCGAGGTGGGGACCAATATTGGCAGGGCGATGGCGACGAATGCGACGGCGGGGCACGTGTGGGATGAGTTTTCATCTCGGACCTATAAGGAGCTGCCAGCGGCGGCGGAGTTGAAGGGGCTGTATAACCCGGTGCGACCGTCGAAGCCGATCAACTTCAAACCACCGGGAGGCGGGCGGGGGTACTACCGCGTGCCAACGCTGGCCGGAGTGTGGGCGACGGCGCCGTTTCTGCACAACAACGCGCTGGGGCTGTTCAACGGAGACCCGACGGTGCAGGGGCGGCTGGTGGCGTTCAACGACGCGATCGAGAAGATGCTGTGGCCGGAGCGGCGACCAGGGGAGAAGGGCGTTTGGCGGACGAGCGAGGCGAGCGCGGTCCCGCTGGAGAGCGGGTATCAACTGAAGGTGCCGAAGGGGACGCCGGTGCACCTGTTCGGGAACATCAACGCGCCGCAGATGCAGCTGCTGCGGAACGACAACTTCTTCACCCGTTTCATCGGCTTTTTTGTGGGCCGGGGGCTGTTGAACAACGTGCTGCTGCGGAATAACCTGTCGCCGGACTTTGTGGTGGACCGCGGCCACACGTTTGGTAGCGGGCTGAGTGATGCCGACAAACGGGCGCTGATCGAATACGTTCGCACGTTCTAGGAAGGGACCCAGACCATGGCCGACACACTGTTTCAACCGCTGGCTTTCCGGAGCCTGACGATTAAGAACCGGCTGATCCGCTCCAATGTTTCCGGGCGTTTTGACAACTACGACGGGTCGGGGAACCCGGCGCGGATCAACTGGGAGACGCGGTTCGCGCGGGGCGGCGTGGGGGCGATTATCTCGTCCTTCGTGCCGGTGCATGGGCGCGGGCGGATCCTGCCGAACTACGCGATGATCGACGACGACAACAAGATCCCGTTCTGGCGCGAGGTGGGGCGGCGAGTGCACGAGCACGACTGCAAGTTCATCCTGCAGTTGAGCCACGGCGGGCGGCAGCGGGACATCGCCGGGGTGGAGTATCCGGAGAGCTGGAGCTCGACATCGAAGCCGGATCCGCTACACGGGTTTGAAGCCAAGGCGATGACCGTGCAGCAGATCGGGGAAGTGGTGCAGCAGTTCGGCCAGGCGGCGGAACGAGCGCAGCGGGCGGGGTTGGACGGCGTGGAGCTGCACGGGGCGAACGGGTACTTGATCACCCAGTTCCTGAGCTCGGGGATCAACGACCGGACCGATGACTACGGCGGGCCGCTGGAGAACCGGGCACGGTTTTTGCTGGAGATTGTGCGCTCGATCCGCCAGCGGTGCGGGCGGAATTTTCATTTGCAGATGAAGATCAGCGCGACGGAGAACAACAACGCCATGTCGATCGGCGAGCCGCGCGGGAACACGATTCAGGATTCAGTGCAGGTGTGCCGGTGGCTGGAGGCGGAGGGCGTGGACGCGATCCACGTCTCCGGCGGGAGCTTCTTCCCGCATCCGCGGAATCCGGCGGGGGACCTGCCTGTGGCGGATTTCGTTCGGGTCTACGATTCGATGATCTCCAGCGGCAAGAACACGCTGCGGAACTTCCTGCTGTTGAAGAACGACCTTACCGGGAGGCTGTTCCGCGACCAGTGGGTGAAGGAGCGGGGCACCGTAATTGAAGGCCTGAACCTGCCGGACTCGGCGGCGATCAAGAAGGCCGTTGGCATTCCGGTGATCTGCACGGGCGGGTTCCAAACGGCGTCGGTGATGCGGGCGGCGATAGACGGCGGGCAGTGTGACGCCGTCAGCATGGCGCGCACGTTGATTGCGAATCCGGAGATGCCGAAGATGTTCGCGGAGGGCGCGGACCGGCCGCCGGTGCCTTGCACGTACTGCAACAAATGCCTGGTGAATGTGGTGGAGAACCCGTTGGGGTGTTACGACGAAACCCGGTATACGACGCGGGAGGCGATGGTTCGGGATATCCTGTCGGTGTTCGACCCGCCGCCATTTCCGGCGGTGTTCACGGCGTCGACGGAACCAGGACGGGACTAGGAAGCATGGTGCGGATTTGGATGCTGCTATTGGTAGCGGTGATGGCGGGATGCGGCGGGCCGGCGGAGACGCCGGCGTTCAAGGCGCGGTTTACCAAGGGCGGGTTGGACAACGACTTTGGCGAGTTCATTGACGAGCATACGGGGAAGAAAGTGAAGCTGGACCTGCAGTGGGCGCCGGGGGCGTTTCAAGGCGGGGCGGAGCCCGACTTCGGTTTTTTTGTGTTGTTCGAGAATTGCGCGGAGCCGTTGGAGAAGGGCGAGGCGCCGAGTGTGGGGAACTGCAACGGCACCGAGTACAACGTGCCGAAGGTGGACGGGAAGACGCTGCTGACCGAGGCGGGCGGGGCGTGGCGGCTGCGCGGAGAGTTTACGGCAGGCGAGAAGACGGGGCCGTTGCAGGGGTTGTGTGCGGTGGAGTTGGAACCGGCGCAATAGGGGAGAGAACATGGCGACCAAGAAACCGAAGCTGCTGATTAAGACGAGGCCGGTGGCGAGGGGGGTGGGGTTCGCCGTGGGCGCGGCGGCTATCAAGCTGACGCCGTTGTTTGGGGCCGGGAAGAAGCGGACGGCATTTAGCGCTACGGCGCCGGCGGAGTGGCATACGGCCGAGTTGCCAGAGGATACCGACCCGGCGGCGCTGTGGGACCTGTGCCACCAGTTGCAGGGGAGCCGGGAGGTGGAGTTCGCCGAGCCCGATCTGGAGCAGCGGTGGGACGCCGGGGCGCCAGTGGGGGCGCGCGGGATGGCGGCGGCGAAGGTGGATTGTACGAAGCCCATTCCGCCGGACAAGCAGTACCCGGTGGGGAAGCCGTTTGACTGGCGGTGGCACCTGGACGCGGCGCATAGCGGGCTGGCGGCGGCGCGCGCGGAGGTGATGGGCGCGACGGACCGGGTGACGATCGCGCACCTGGACACGGGATATCGGGACGGGCACACGTTGCTGCCGCCCCATTTGGACGTAGCGCGGGGGCGGAGCTTTGTGGACGGGGGCGGGAATTCGGCGGTGGATCCGGGCGCGGGCGCGAACTCCGGGCACGGGATGGGGACGCTGGGGCTATTGGCCGGGAACGAGTTTCAGGGGACGCTGGTGGGCGGGGCGCCATTCGCGACCGTGGTGCCGGTGCGGGTGGCGAGTTCGGTGGTGCTGTTCACAAACAGCTCGATCGCGCAGGGGCTGCGGTATGCCATCGAGATTGGCGCCGACGTGGTTTCCATGAGCATGGGCGGGGTGCCTTCGCAGCTATGGGCCGATGTGGTGAATGAGGCGTACCTGGCCGGGGTGACGATGGTGACGGCGGCGGGGAACAACTACGGACCGGGACGGGTACGGGTGCCGCGGTTCATCGTGTATCCGGCGCGATTCCGGCGGGTGCTGGCGGCGTGCGGTGTGATGGCGGATGGCTCGGCCTATGCGGACTTTTTGGACCCGCGGGTGATGGCGGGGTCGTACGGGCCGGACAGCAAGATGGACACGGCGATGGCGGCCTACACAGGCAACACACCCTGGGCGAATTTCGATTGCCTGGACATGGTGCGGTTTAACGGCGTCGGGACTTCGTCGGCGACGCCGCAGGTGGCCGCGGCGGCGGCTTGCTGGCTGCAGAAGTACCGGGGCGAGGTGAAGGCGTATTCGAAAGCGTGGATGCGCGTGGAGGCGGTGCGGCGGGCTTTGTTTACGGGCGCGGAGGATCGGGACCGGGCACGGTTTGGGCGCGGGACGTTGAAGGCCGATCGGACGATGGGGCTGGCGCCGGTGGCGGAGGCGATGCTGCGGCAGCAGGCCGCGGATTCGGTGAGCGTGCCGGTGCTGGGGCCGGTGTTGAACGTGTTGTTCGGGGCGACGGCGCCGGTGCGGCAGCGGCTGATGCAGATTGAGGCGGCACAGCTCTTGGCGCAGAGCGGGGCGTTGCAGAACCTGTTGGCGGAGGCTGGGGTGGACCCGGACAGCGCGGCCGACGCCGTTCCAGTGGGAGCGCGGCGACGGTTCCTGGAGGCGATGGGGGCGGAGGGAGGCGCGTCGAAGGTGCTGCGGGAGGCGCTGGGCGGGACGCTGGCAAAGAAGCGGGCGATGGTGGCGTGCGCGGACGTGGCCGCGGAGGCGGCGGGGGAGAAGTGGACGCCGCCGGTGCCGATGAACCGGACGCTGCGGGTGTTTGCTTTTGACCCGGTGTTGCGGCTGCGGGTGGAGACGGAGCGGCTGAACGAGACCGTGCTGAACGTACGGTGGGAGCCGGACCTGAAACCGGGGCCGGTGGGCGAGTATTTGGAAGTGGTGGACGTGGACCCATCGACCAACGTGGCCTATGCGCCGGTGGACCTGAACCATCCGCATCTGCTGGCGAGCGATGGGCTGGCACCGGCGGAAGGCGTGCCGCAGTTCCATCAGCAGATGGTGTACGCGGTGGCCATGACGACGATCCAGCGGTTTGAAGATGCGCTGGGGCGGACGGCTTTGTGGGCGCCGCGCTTTGCGACCAACAAGGGCGAGTTCGGCAGCCAGTACGTGCAGCGGCTGCGCATTTACCCCCATGCGTTGCGGGAAGCGAATGCCTACTACAGCCCGGCGAAGGGCGCGCTGCTGTTCGGGTATTTCCAGGCGAACGCGGAGCGCGTGGTGGACAACCTGCCGGGCGGGTTGGTGTTCACGTGCCTGTCCCACGATGTGGTGGCGCATGAGACCAGCCATGCGCTGATGGACGGCATTCACCGCTACTACCAGCACACAACCAATCCGGACATTGCGGCGTTCCACGAGGCGTTTGCCGATATTGTGGCGCTATTCCAGCATTTCTCGATCCCGTCCGCCTTGCGGCATACGATTGCGAAGTCGCGCGGGGACCTGCGGACGAACAATCTGCTGGCGGATTTGGCGCAGCAGTTCGGGCAGGCATCGAGCGGATCGCGGGCGTTGCGGAGCGCGTTGGGGGAGGCGCCGAAGGTGACCGATTACGCCGAGGCGACCGAGGCGCACGACCGGGGCGCGGTGCTGCTGGCGGCGGTGTTCCAGGCGTTTCTGGAGATCTACGAGGCCCGGGTGGAAGACCTACGGCGGCTGGCGACTGGCGGCACGGGGGTCTTGCCACAAGGCGCGATTTCGGTGGACCTGGTGAACCGGCTGGCGCGGGAGGCGGCTTGGACGGCCGAGCGCGTGTTGACGACGTGCATCCGCGCGCTGGACTACTGCCCGCCGGTGGACCTGACGTTTGGCGACTATCTGCGGGCGTTGATTACGGCGGACATGGACCTGGAGCCGGAGGACGAGTTGAACTACCGGACGGCGTTCATCAGCGGGTTCCGGGCGCGGGGGATTTACCCGTCCGGCGTGCGCAATTTCAGCGAGGAGAACCTGCGCTGGCAGCCGCCGTCGTTCCCGGTGGAGTCGTCGCAGATTCAGGACATGATCCGGAAGTTGGACTTGAGCTGGGGGCTATCGACCGGCCGGCGGGAGTCGTTCATCCGGGCGGAGGAGAACGGGCGGCTGTTACTGGAGTGGCTGCGGGATCTGCCGCTGGCGGCGGCAAAGGAGATCCGGCGGGACCTGGGTTTCTACATTCAGCCGGAGCCGGACATGCCGAAGGGAATCCGGCTGAACAGCAAGGGACTGCCGAAACTGGAGATCCACGGCGTGCGGCCGGCGCGGCGGATTAATAGCCGGAATGAGCAGATTACGGACCTCGTGGTGGAGGCCGTGCAGCAACTCCAGGTAGTGGATCCGGAGACGGGGCAGCGGTCGACCCATCGGGGCGGCTGCACGCTGTTGATTGACCTGCAGCAGTACCGGATCCGGTACGCGATCCGGAAGTCCGTCGGGAAGCCGAAGCGGATGGAAGAGGAGCGGAAGTTCCTGCGCGCGGCGGCCGAGGGGACGCAGGCGTATTTTGACAATGATCGCGACGCGGAGCCGTTCGCGATGCTGCACCGGGGCTGTTAAGGAGATGCGGAAAATGGACAACACAGTGCGCGTGCGCATGTACCGGCAGGGGCTGGGCGACTGTTTCCTGATCACGATTCCGACGGGGAAGGCGCGGCCGTTCTACATGATGATCGACTGCGGGATTGTGCTGGGGTCGCCGGGGGCGGCGGTGGACCGGCTGCGGGCGGCGGTGGCGGATGTGATCCAGACGACCGGGGGCCAAGTGGACGTGCTGGTGGCGACGCATGAGCATTGGGACCACGTGTCGGGGTTTGTGCAGGCCTGGGAGGTGTTGAAGGATCAGCTGAAGGCGAAGAACGTCTGGCTGGCGTGGACGGAGGACCCGGCCGATAAGCAGGCCGCGAAGCTGCGGGCGGAGCGGCGGACGGCGGAGCAGGCGCTGCGGTTGGCGGTACAGCGGCTGGCGCTGGATGGGAGCGTGGAGACGGCGGAGCGGGTGGAGAGTCTGGTGGGGTTCTTCGGGGCGAAGGGAGGATCGACCGCGGACGCGCTGGCGAATGCACGGAAGCTGGGCGTGGGGAAGCCGCGATACTGCGAGCCGGGGGAGCCGCCGATCACGGTGCCGGGGGTGGACGCGGTGCGGTTCTGGGTGTTGGGGCCGCCACGGGATGAGAAGCTGATCAAGAAGTCGAATCCGGGGAAGGGGGACGCCTACGGGTTGGACGCGGGGCCGGGCGGGAGCCAGCAGTTCTTTGTTTCGGCGATGGCCGAGACGGAGGACGCCGACGGGTTGGCGGCGCCGTTTGACGAGATGTACTCGATTCCGCTGGCGCGGGCGGAGAAGATCCCGTTCTTTGGCGAGCGGTACTTTGGGGCGACCGGGGACGAGGGCGTGTACGACTGGAAGGACAAGTCCGCGGTGGCCGATCAGAGTTTCCGGCGTATTGACGGGACGTGGATGGAGTCCGCCGAGACGATGGCGCTGCAGCTGGATTCGGCCACGAATAACACGAGCCTGGTGCTGGCGATGGAGATTGTGGC
>CAMATG010000128.1 GCA_945860645.1 Candidatus Sulfopaludibacter sp. SbA3
TTGAGCGTTGCGGCGATGAGTTGGGCTTCTTCGGGGCTGGGGTTGGGGGCGTGAATAATGTCACCGACGAGGACCAGGGTTTGGGGGTTGAGGTCGCGGCAGAGGGCGTCGAGCTTTTCCTTCGCACCGGCATCGGTTAGGGGCCACAGTTCGCCGCGACGGCGCTGGGCCCAGGCGAAGCCGAGATGCAGATCGGCGATGAGGGCGGCTCCCTGCTCCGGGAGCCAGAGGGCTCCACTGGGATGGAGTTCAATCATTCCACTCTTCGTAGATGCTGGCGGCGAACTCGTCGAAGGCTTTTCCTGGATCCTGGGCGAGAAGGACTTCGCGATTGAAGGCGGCGAAGAGCGGAAGGGCGAAGGGGGAGGGGCGGGGCTGCTCGAAGATTTCCCACTTGGTTTCGAAGATGTGGCGCGCGTGGCGGAGGGCGGAGGGCGCGTCGAGCATGTCGCCGAGGGTTTCGCGAACGGTCTCTTTTACCAGTAAGTGATCGGGCTCGTAGGTGAGTAACGTCTGGTAAATCAGTGCGCCGTTCCAGGCTTGGAAGCGCTGGCCGGAGCCTCGGCGCTTGACTAACTGGCCCGTTTCGGCTACGGCTCGAAAACGGCGACCGAGTGTGTCCGTGGTTTTGAGGACTGCCTCGAGGTCATTTAAGAAGTTATCGGGGTTGTAGGCACGGCGGAGGGCGGGTTCGCTGACGTCACTTTTGTTACTGAGGACGAGGAGGTGCCCGTGGTCATCGCTATTCGAAACCACGCTTTCGCCTTGGGCGAGACGGTGGGCGGCGACCCAGGCGAGCGATTGATTGACGGCGCGGCCGGCGAGGCAGTGGACCATGATGACGCGGCGCTTGGGGCGGGTGATGAATTCGATTTGAACGGGATCGTCGATGGGGATGGGGGCGGCGTGATACTGGCGGGCGATGAACTCGGCTGCAAGTTCGGCCTGGGCCATGGTGGCCTGGTAGACATCGCGGAGAACGAACTCGACGTTGGGGCGGCCGCCTTCGCTCCAGGCGGCGCGGAGGTGGCGGCGGAGGCGGAGCTCTTCTTCGGCCATTCTGGTGGAAAGCGGCATTTTTCCGCCCATCCAGCGGGGGGTGGTGACACGGTCGCTGTTGGAGGGTTTGACGACGGCGATGGCGCCCTGGAGCGACTCGACTTCGACGGCTTTGCCGGCCATGGAGAACGCCTCGCCGGGGCGGAGAGAGGTGAGGAAACCCTCTTCCACTTCGCCGAGGCGGCGGTAGTTTTTGGTGACGATGCGAATGCGGAAGTCTTCGGAGATGGTTCCGATGGATTGGAAGTATTCGCGGGCGAGTTTGGCGCTGGCGACTTTGAACTTGCCGTCTTCGATGACGATTTTGCCGAAGCGGGCGAGGACTTGGCCGCCGCCGGCGAGGTAATTGAGAGCGGCGTCGAAATCGGGGCGGGTGAGGTGCAGATAGGGCCCGGCGGCGAGGACGAGCTCCCAGGCCTCCTCTATGTTGTGAGGGCGTTCGACGGCTAGCCCTAGTAACACTTGGGCTAACACGTCGAGGGGGGCTTGAGGGATTTGTAAGTCCTCGATGTAACCGGCTAAGACGGCTTGGCGCATGGCGAGGGCTTCGAGTAAGTCAGGGAGACTTAACGGGACAATGCGACCGAAGGCGACGCCGCCGATTTTGTGACCGCTGCGGCCGAGGCGCTGGAGGGCGCGGCTGACGCCGCGGGGAGTTCCGATGAGGAGGACTTGATCGACATTGGCGTAGTCGACACCCATTTCGAGGGACGTGGAGCAGACGACGGCACGCATCTGACCGGCGGCGAGACGGGCTTCGACGGCTTCGCGTTCGGCGCGTTCGATAGAGGCGTGGTGGACGGCGATGTTGGGTTCGTCGTCGGGCAGGAGGAGGGAGAGGGCGAGGCCGAGGCGTTCGGCGGCGGAGCGGGTGGCGGTGAAGGCGAGGGTGGTTTGGGCCTGTTGGACGGCGTCGATGACGGCGTGGGCGATGCGGCCGGGGTCGTAACCGGCGGCGGGGAGGGAGAGGGGCGTGTGGATTTCCAGGCGATGGACGCGACGGATGGAATCGGACACGATGGCGCAGGGGCGGCGGCCGCAGAGGAGCTGGGCGACGGCGTCGGCGGGTTGGGCGGTGGCGGAGAGGCCGATGCGTTGCAGGGTGTGCGGGGCACGGGCCTGGAGGCGTTCGAGGGTGAGGGCGAGGAGGGAGCCGCGCTTGTTTTCGGCGAAGGAGTGGATCTCGTCGACGATGACCGTTTCCGGTTCGAAGCCGTCGCGCCACGGTTGCTGGGAGAGCAGGCTGCTGAGCGATTCGGGAGTGGTGAGCAGCAGGTGCGGGCGGCGGCGGGACATGCGGGCGCGGTCGGTGGGCGCGGTGTCGCCGGTGCGGATTTCCATGCGGATCTTGTTGGCGGCGGGGAGGGCAGCGTTGAGGGCTTCGAGGGGTTCTTCGAGGTTGCGGAAGATGTCGCGACCGAGGGCGCGGAGGGGGGAGACGTAGACGGCGAGAACGGCGTTGGGGAGTTTGCCGCGGTTGGCGCGGGCGCCGAGTTGGGCGAGGACGGAGAAGAAAGCGGAGAGGGTTTTTCCGGAGCCGGTGGGGGCGAGGATGAGGACGTTACCGCCGTGGAAGGTACGGCGCCAGGCGAGTTGTTGGGTTTGGGTTGCCGCGGCGAAGTGGTTGTTAAACCAGATGGTTAGCGACGGGGGGACCCATTCCGGCCACGGTTTTTTGTTGTGGTGGGCGGGGGCGGTCATTTTGCGGGGTTTTCTTCCGGGTTTTCCGTAATTACGGACTTTTCCGGTAGCACGGCTCCAAGGGAAATCTGGTGGACGCGGGCTAGGGTGTCGATGTCTTCGGGACGTTTGTCGCGGCGCCAGCGGACGATTCTGGGGAATCGCAATGCATAGCCGCTCTTGTGGCGGGGGCTTTTTTGCAGGCCGTCGAAGGCGACTTCGAGGACAACTTCTGGACGGACGATTTGGACGCGGCCGCCGGCGAACTTCTCGATCGTCAAGGCGCGGAGCACCTTCGTCAACTCCTTGATTTCTGCGTCTGTCAGGCCGGTGTAGGCTTTGCCGATGTTCAAGTATTTATCGCCGTCGCGGATGGCGAATGTGACGTCGCTCAACACGCCCGCGCGGCGGCCGTGGCCTTGTTCCGCTGCGGTGACGACGACGTCGAGCGTGCCTAGGGGCTTCTTTACCTTCAGCCAATTCGCGGCGCGCTTGCCGGATTCGTAGAGCGAGCCGCGGCGCTTCAACATCAGGCCTTCGTTGCCGCGGGCGCGGGCCTCATTGAAGAGGGCTTCGATCTGGGCGTGGGTTTGCAGCGGCGTCTGTTGCGAGGTTCGGACGAGGCCCAGGTTGTCCAGCAGTTGGCGGCGATGCTCCAGCGGTCTATCGAAGACGAGTTCTCCCTGATGCATCAGGATATCGTAGGCGACGAAGTGGACTGGAATTTCCGCCATCATTTTTGCGCTCACCTTCTTGCGGGCGAGGCGCTGTTGGAGGAGTTGAAAGCTGGTGGCTAGTATTTCTCCGTCGAGAATCAGGGGGCCGGGCAGGTTGGTGAAGGCCAGTATGATTTCGGGAAACGCGTCGGTTGTCTCTTCCAGGCCGCGGGTGAAGAGTTTGACTTTCCCGTTGGCGACGTGGAGTTGGGAGCGGATGCCGTCGTACTTATCTTCGGCGACCCAGTTTTCGGGGTCGGCCAGCTCCTTCGTTTCGTCGATGGGCTGGGCGAGCATGAAGTCGAGCGGGTGGAAGAGGGTGGCGACGATGGATTCGAGGGTATTGGCTCGGGCGGATAAGGCCACGACGGACAGATTGCCGCCGCGGTTGTTGGCGGCGCGGACGGCGTCGGCGGGTTGGCTGGTGGCTTGGGCGATGGCCTCCTCCACCATCTTTTCCTGCAGGCCGATGCGGAGGTTGCCGGTGATGGTTTTGACGAAGAACTTGAGGGCGGGGGCGGCGTGGGTCTGAAAGATGGACGTGAGCAGGTCGACTTTCACTTGGGTGAGACGGGTTTTGCGAAGTGTTTCGAAGTGGGTTTCGGCTTGTTGGAGAGACAGCGGTTCCGCGTTCGTGATGGGGCGGCAGAGGTGGGAGATGGTCTCGCCGCTGTCGCCGACTTCGCGGTAGCAGAGCGCGAGCGTTTCGGCGTCCCACCCGGTGGCAGCGGCGAGGGCGGCGCGCATGGTGGCATAGCCGACGGAGAGCTTGCGGGGATCGGTGGACGGAAACGGCCGGCCGCTGAGGTAGAGGACGGCACGGGCGAGGTCGGCATCGTTGAGCGATTGGAGATAGCTGGCGACGTGGGCGATTTTTTCGCGGCGGCTGTTGGTGGCGGCTACGCGTTCGGCGGCATGGGCGAGCGCGTCCATTACAGGCGCGCCTCCCGGGCGTTGTAGCCGCGCTGGCGGAGGATGTGGGCGAGCGGGGCGGCGTAGCCGTGGACGATGTCGATTTGACTGGGGTTGGACTCGGCTATGAGGGTGAGGAGTTCGGAGAAATCGGCGTGGTCGGAATAGGGGATCAGGACGTCAGCGTTGGAACGGGCGCGGGCGTTGTCGAGCGCGGCCCAGCCGCTGACGAGGGCGGTTTTCCGCTTGGCGGGCGGGATGGGGACTTTTTCTTCCTGGCCGGGGGTGACGAGGATGGCGCCGTTGGCTGATTCGGTGGGAAACGTGTAGCCTTCGGCTTCGAAATAGGGGATAAGGGCGGCGATGGAATGGTGGACCTGGCAGGGGATTTCGTGGAGCGCGAGGGTGTGGGCGATCTCCTGGCCGCGGCCGAGTCCGTAACCCTGGAAGATGGGCGTTTGACCGACGGCGAGGCATTCACGGGCGAAGTTGGCTATTCTTGTCTGGGCTTCGGCGGCTTCGAGGAACTGATAAATGGGCAGGCCGAAGGTGGATTCGATGATGAGGTGATCGCAGGGGATGGGCTGGGTTTCCCAACCGCAGATGGGGGTGCGGCGTTTGATGTCGCCGGTGTAGATGAGACGTTCGCCTTCGTATTCGATTTCCAGTTGGGCGGCGCCCAGGATGTGGGCGGCCTGGCGGGCGGTGAGTGTGGCGCCGCGCCATTCCATGGATTGGCCGGGGTTGAGCGTGAGGAGTTGCTGTGTGCGGTGGGCGGGGAGGGGCCAGCGGTGGCGGTAGAGACGGCCTGTGATGGCGGTGGAGATTGCCGCTTCATGGAGGCCGCGGGCGTGGTCGGAATGGGCGTGGGAGAGCCAGGCGGCGGGGACGGGGACGCGGGGGTCGAGCCACAGATCGATGGCGGGGAGATGGATGCCTTCGGGTTTGAACTCGACGCGCATGGGCCTAATTCATGTTAGATGTCGCGTGTAGAGAGGTAGGCTACATCTATATGGCACACGTGGTGATTATTGGCGGCGGGTTTGGCGGGTTGGCGGTGGCAAAGCGATTGGCACGGCTGCGGGGGATGGCGGTGACGCTGGTGGACCGGCGGAATTTTCACGTGTTTCAGCCGTTGCTGTACCAGGTGGCGACGGGGGGACTGTCGCCGGCGGATATTTGCGCGCCGTTACGGTCGGTGATGGCGCCGTACAAGAACGTGCGAACGGTGATGGGCGAGGTGACCGGGTTCGACCTGGACGGCCGGCGGGTGTTGGTGGCGGGCGAGCAGGAGCTGGTTTACGACTATCTGGTGGTGGCGGCGGGGGCGCGGCACCACTATTTTGGCCACGACGAGTGGGAGGCGACGGCGCCGGGGCTGAAGACGATTGAGGACGCGACGGCGATTCGGGGGCGCGTTTTGAGCGCGTTTGAGGCGGCCGAGGTGGAGCCGGACCCGGAGAAGCGGCGGGCGCTGTTGACGTTCCTGATTGTGGGCGGAGGACCGACGGGGGTAGAGTTGGCCGGGACGTTGGGGGAGATTGCGAACGATACGCTGAAGGAAGATTTTCGGTCGTTTCGGCCGGAGGAGGCGCGGATTCAGTTGCTGGAGGCGGGGCCGCGCATCTTGACTGCGTTCCCGGAGCATTTGGGGGCGGCGGCGGAGCGATCATTGCTGGCGTTGGGGGTGCGGGTTCGGACGGGTGTTGCGGTTTCGGCGATCGATGGCGATGGCGTCAAACTCGCGAACGGGGACCAGATTCCGGCGAAGACGGTGGTGTGGGCGGCGGGGGTGAAGGCGTCGCCGCTGGGCGCGATGCTGGGCGCGGAATTGGACAAGGCGGGGCGGGTGGTGGTGACGACGAAGTGCCGGTTGCCGGGGCGGCCGGAGGTGTTTGTGTTGGGAGATATGGCGGCGTTGCAGGGGATGCCGTTACCGGGGGTGGCGCCGGTGGCGATGCAGCAGGGGCGCTATGTGGCCGACGCGATTGAGGCGGTGATGCTGGGCCGGGAGTTCGCGCCGTTTGCGTACGTGAACAAGGGGAATCTGGCGACGATTGGGCGGGCGAAGGCGATTGCGGACTTCGGGACGTTTCAGTTATCGGGCTGGGTGGCGTGGCTGCTTTGGTTATTCATCCACATCATGTATCTGGTGGGATTCCGGAACCGGGTGCAGGTGTTTGTGCACTGGGCGTTTCAGTATCTGACGTTCAACCGCGGGGCGCGGTTGATTACGGGCGAGCGGGGGTAGGCTTTTTGGCGGCGTTGCAACGTTCGGCCGGGCAGACGAGGCCGGATTCGGTGACGCATTTGCGGGGGTGATGGCGGCGGATTTTGCGCCACTCGCACTTTTCTTCGGCGGGCTTGGGCTTGTTCTCGTACATGGAGAAGGCGGGGACGGCCAGGAGCGCGGTGAGGAGGAGGTGCTTCATTCCCTCTCAGACTAGGGCGAAAACAGTAAGCCGTCAAAGGGCTTCCGGCCTAGTACGGCGGGGGATAGGGTTGCGCGCAGGTACGGGTTAGCAGTTGGCGGAAAGAGTGACGAGATGGGCGGCGGCGGGTTGATTGACGGCGCACATTTCACCGATGAGCCGGGCGACTTCGGCAACGCCGGCCGATTGGGAGTTGCTGGCTGCGCTGACCTGATCGACGAGGGACTTCATTTGGGTAACGTCTTCGGTGATCTGCTGGACGGCGTGGGCGGCGCGCGTTAACTTCTCGGCGCCTTGCTGGCCGCTGCGGATGGACGCCTCGATAAGGTCGGCGGTGGAGTGGGCGGCGTCCGAGCAGCGTTGGGCGAGGGCGCGGACTTCGTCGGCGCGGGCGGCTTCAACGGCGGCATTGAGGGCGAGGAGGTTGGTTTGAAAGGCGATGGATTCGATGATCTGGATGAGGTTGGAGATTTTGGCCTAGGAGGTGCGGATGGACTGCATGGAGCCCACTGATTCGGCCAGTTGGGCATTGGCGTCGACGATGCGGGCCTGGGTAGCGGTGACGGATTCGGCAACTGTGGAGCTGAGGGTGGAGTTCTGGAGGGCAGGCGCGTGGATGCGATCGCCGGAGGTTGCCGTTTGGTCCAGAGATTCGGACTGCGCATTGGCGGCGATGTCGGCCACGCGGCTGAAGCCACCGGCGAGGCTGGCGATGTAGTCGCGGAGGACGGTCAGCATGTTGCGAATGACGAAGGCGGAGAGCGCACCGAAGAGCAGGAGGGCGACCGTGACGCCGATCAACACGATGCCCGCATTCCTGGCGAGCGCGGCGGACTCCGCCCGGGCCTGGGTGGCGCAAAGCTGAATCCGGTCACTGAGAACGTCGTTTTTGCCTTCCAACGCCTCGAATCTGGCCTGAAACTGCGGCATTTTGGCGCGAGCAACGTCAGCGCCCAGCCTGGCAGCGGCAGCCGTATCCCGCGCGGAGTCGACGTATTGGTGGAGTTCGCCTTCTACCTCGGCGAGGGCCGCTTTCAGATCCTCAGGCAGTGGAAGATCTCTGATCTGATGCAGGTCTGCCTGAATAGAGACGGAAGTGCTGGGCGATATCCTGCGCAGCCTCCGTCCGCTGCGCATCCGATTCGGCAAGCATGGCCGACAAGACGTCGCCGCGCAGGGCTTCGTGCATCATGTCGGCATGCAGGTGGAAGCGGAGCGCGTCGGTGGTGGTGACGACCTGCGTCAGCCTCCCCATCAACGAATGCAGTGCGCCACCCGCAGCTCCGAGGCGACACAACGAGATCAGGCAGTGATCGCATGTACGCGGCGTTGGATGGGCCAATGCGTGAATAAGCGGACCATGGGGGGATCTCTAGCGTTTGAACCAGGTGGTGAAGCCGAGCGGGTGGCGAGTGGCCCAACCGAAAGAGACGAGCCAGTCCGGACCAACGGAGGTGAGGCGGCGGCCGACGGAAACATCGAGCTGCGCGTTCTGGCCAACTGCGGTCGTAACACCCGATTGGAAGACAGTCATTCTGCCGCTGTTGCGTTCGTCGTGATTGAAGGAGTACAGCTCCCAGTAGCCGGCAAATCGCTCGCCGAAGGCATGGCCAACGGAGAGGGTAACCGCGCTCTGATTGTAGCGGCCGATTCCATCACTCAGTGAGTTATAGTTGATGTTACTCGACACACTGAAGCCCAGAGGAACATCTTTCCCAAGCGCGAACTTCACGCCCGGGTCGGCCTTCCCACTGCTAAATGCCGAGTGACCGGAAGGAAGGCTGACCGCCGGGATTGCGGAGAACGACGGAAACCACTTGGATTCGTCGACGATCTTGTACTTAAAGCCAATGGAGGAGTCCGCCATGCCGCGCAGGAGCGGATCGCCGCTTTCGCGCTGGCCGACGACGCCATCAGTGGCCAGGCGCAACTCGAATTTCTTGGAGATACCAAAGCGCAACAGCGGCGCGCCGAAGGTATAGCCACGGCTTGTGCCGGATCGATCAAACTGGAAACCGCTTTCCCATTGCAGCCAACCTTTGGGAACCACTTCGGCGGATTCGGTGAAGTCCGGGCGATCTGTGACGAGTTCGCCGATCTTTGGGGAGGTAGAGGTCTCCTGGCTGAAAGCAACAAGAGAGAGAGAGAGAAGGAGGAGGGAGATAACTCGCATGTTAGTCATTTCGGACAAAACTCATCCAACTTGACTCAAAACTACAAATCATGATGGCCCACGCCAGGGAGCTATTCCACTTATGCATAGAGTTACTCCCGGTCACGTCAGGGATATCATCCCGAACGGTCGACAGAATAGACCGGAACCGGGCGAGGGAGAGCACGCCCCGTCAGACAGAAGCAGGCTGCAGGCCGCACCGGCCAAGGCAGGCGGGTGAAAAAGAATCCGGCCACAAGGCGAGCATCGCCACCGTACTTTCACCTGTTTGTGACCCAATTGCCAAGTTCGGCCGTTAGGCTGGGAACAGTATTACTACTCGCGGAGGAGATATCAGCTTGCGAAGCATTACAGGGTTATTTTTCTTGATTTCGTTATCGGCACTGGCACAATTCGACAATGCCGTGATTTTAGGAACTGTACAGGACGCAAAGGGTGGCGCGGTGGCCGGAGCCGCGATCACAGCGGTGAATAAACAGACCGGCATTTCGGCGGCCGTCAAAACAACCGAGGACGGCAACTACGTTTTCCCGGCGCTGCGCATTGGCAGCTACCGGATTCAAGCCGTCCAGCAGGGCTTTTCGAACGCCGTGGCCGAGGACGTGAACCTGACGGTAAACGCCCGTCAGCGCGTGGACTTGACCATGCAGGTGAGTTCGGTGAGCGAGACGGTGAACGTCGTGGCGGTGACCCCGCTGCTGGAAACCGACAACTCATCCAAAGGGCAGGTCATCCAGGCGAAACAGATCACCTCCTTCCCGGTTTTGGGACGCACCTATTCGAGCTTTGCGCTGTTGAGCCCAGGCGTGCGGGAGTCAAACTCCTCCAACTCCGGTTCGGTGGCCTTTCGGCGCGAGGGCGCCTACAACGTGAATGGCTTGCGCAGTGTGTTTAACAACTTCGTCCTCGACGGCGTGGACAACAATTTCTACGGCACCACCAACCAGGGCTTCTCCAACCAGGCCGTGCAGCCGTCGCCGGATTCGGTGGCGGAGTTCCGAATGATGGTGAACGCCTATTCGGCCGAGTTCGGCCGGACGGGTGGGGCGGTGATGAACGTGGCGTCGAAGTCGGGCACCAATTCCTTCCACGGCTCTTTCTGGAACTTCTTGCAGAACAACCGGCTGAACGCCACGGGCTTCTTCAAACCGGTGGACAACCAGAAGCCGCAGAATAACCGGAACCAATATGGCTTCACGTTCGGCGGGCCGATCTTGAAGAACCGCACCTTTTTCTTCGCCGATTACGAAGGCAGCCGGTGGCGGATTGCGCCGTTTTCGCTGAGTTCCGTACCGAATGCGCAGATGCGTGCCGGCGTGTTGCCGGTGGACATCCGCGTGCCGGTGAGCTATACGGCGTCGACGGGGCAGACCATTGCGGCGGGAACGGTGATCCCTGCCGGCCAACCGGTGCCGATGACGCGATTGGCCCGTTATGTGATGGACAACCTGCCGGCGTCGAATCGAGCGGTGGCGGCGGCCTCTGTCTCCAACCTGGGAATTGGCAACAATTTCGGAAATTTCGACCGCAACCGGCTGGACGATGACAAAGGCGCCTTCAAGCTGGACCATCAGTTCCGCACCAGCGTGCAGAGCTTCTTCCGCTACGCGCAGCGCGGGCAGAGCATCCAGGCGCCCGGCCTGATTCCGGGCGCCGCGGGGGGTAACAACCTGGGCTTCCTGGAGACTTACAACCAGGCCGGCACAGCCGGCGTGACGTGGACCAAATCGGCGACGGAAGTCGTCGACGTGCGGTTCTCGGTTTCGCGCCTCGGCATGGACCGGACCCCCGCGCTGGCCGGCGGCCCGTCGATGCGTGAGTTGTTCGGCATCACCGGTCTGCCGGAGGGGGATAAAGTTCGTGGCGGACTGACGCCGCAGGACATCGTTGGCTTTCCGCGGTACGGCCGGCAATCAACGAACCCGCAGTCGCAGTTTCCGACGACGGTGAATGCCCGCGGCACCTATTCCAAATTGGCGGGAGCGCACAGCTTAAAGGCCGGATACGAGTGGCTGGGCCTCTACATCCTCGTGGACGACACGAACCCGCTCTACGGCATCGATGCCTTCGGGGGCGCCTACTCGCGGCCGGCGGCGGCGAATGTGCCGGCGGGCGCGAGCAACTCCTGGTACCACCTGGCGGACTTCTTCGCCGGGGCACGGAGTTCCTACCAGTTGGCCACGCAGGTCCAGGCGCAGGTCCGGCAGCGCGGCAACTTCTTCTTCGTCCAGGACGACTGGAAGATCAACCGGAAACTCACGCTGAACGCCGGGCTCCGCTATGACCTGATGACCCCGGTTTTCGACGCCAACAATAAGCTGTCGAACTTCGACCCGGCGACCAACAAGATCGTCCAGGCAAGCGATAGCGATCGCAGCCTGCAGCGCTCGCGCTACAACACCTTCGCACCTCGCATCGGTGCGGCGTATCAACTGGACACGAAGACGGTTCTCCGCGGCGGCTACGGGCTGGGTTGGAACTTCTGGAACCGCATGGCTTCCGCGGAGTTGATGAA
>CAMATG010000129.1 GCA_945860645.1 Candidatus Sulfopaludibacter sp. SbA3
ATTGCGCCAGAATGACACAGTACGCTAACTAGTGCAACTAGGTACTAGCGTGAGAGGCGGCTCAAAGTTCTCATCCGTTATTGATCGAGCGCGGCGAGAAGCTTTTCCATCCAGCTGGCGTAGGACCACTCGACCGGGTCGACGAAGGCGGAGCCGAGCATGAGACCGAGGTGGAGGTGATCTCCGCCGGCGAGGCCGGACATGCCGGACTTGCCGATCTCCTGGCCCTTTTTCACGGTGTCGCCGGCCTTCACGGAGAGATCGCTCATGTGCCCGTAAACGGTGAGGACGGAGAGGCCATGATCGATGACGACACAGTTGCCGTAGATGCCGAGGCGGCCGGCGTGCACGACCTTGCCGTTGTTGCCAGCGGGGACGGGGGCGTTCTTCGTCGAGGCCATGTCGATGCCGAGATGCCATTCGCGATTGAGCGATTTGCCGGCGTAGCGGTAGGTGCGGTGATCGGCGAAGAGGGCTTCGGCTTTGCCGCGGGGGAGCATGACGAAGGGGCCGTCCCAGAGGCGGGCGGGTTCGCTTTTGGCGGCGAGGGCGGCGAGAGTGGCGTCGTTGGCGCGGCGCATGACGGAGTTGACGCGGGCGAAGCGTTCGGCGGCTTCGCCCTGGGCGCCCGAGTCGAGTTCGTCGAGGACTTTGGTCATGAGTTTGTCGCCGAGTTCGAGAGTGCGGTCACGGAATTTCACGGCGGTGACTTTGAAGGGGAATGGCGCGGTGGCTTCATCGCCGATGGCGTTGCGGGAGAACAGAAGTGGGACCGTTTCGTCGTCGACTTCCGGGGGGATGGTGAAGAACGCAAGGCGGCGTTCGGGCTTGGACTTCGAAGGCCAACTGGGGAAGGTGAACTTGCCGACACGGACGCCGGCGTCGCTCCAGCCGCCGCCGACGGTGAACTGGACGACACCGGCGCCGCCGCGACGAAGGAATACCGGGGCGGCGCCGGCGGTGACGGTGGGTTTTTCCAGAACAACGGGCAGTTCGTGGGAGATTTGCGAAGTTTGGCCGCGTAGATCGTTGGACTGGACTTCGATGATGACGGTGGCTTTGCCGGGGGCGAGGCCGGTCTTAGGGATGTTGAACGCAGCTTCGCCGGGGGCGGCGGCGGGCGGGCGGAAGGCGAAGCGGACGGCGGGTTCGACCCTTTCAAACGCGACGTTGCGGACGCCGTTTTGTTCGGTGAAAACGGTGACACGGCGAGCGCCGTGGGGGTTGGTCCAACGCACTTTCAACGGCGTGGAGGGGCCGAGGGCGCGGGGGAATCCGCCGGCCACTTCGACGGCCGGGGCCGTGGACTGGAACCAGAGATACCCTGTCGCGCCGGCGGCGGCGAGGAGAAGAAGAACGGGGATGGCCCCAAGAAGTGAACGGCCTGAACCACCGAAGTAGCTCGGCTCACGCAACCCATATTCCGGCATTTTTTATAACACGTCCGGAAAGCTGGGGCGCAGCTTCCGGAACACTCCATATCCGAGGTAGAAAATCACGATGCTCATGGAGAGCAACTGGACCATAACGGGCCAATCCGGCGGGGCGCCGGAGATGAACAGAAGGCGGTATTCCCCCACCAGTTTGTAGACCGGGAATTTCTGCAGAATGCGACTGGCTTCCGCGGGCAGCTTTTCCATGGGGTAGCAGATGGGGGTGAGGAAGAAGACGAGGGTGAGGAGGAAGCCGTTGACTTGACCAAGATCGCGGGCGAAGAGGCCGATGGCGGCCCAGCCCCAGCAGACGCCGAGTGTGATGAGAATCTGGGGGATCATCACGACGGGAAGCCAGAGCGCGTCCAGGGGGATCCGCTCCCGGGTGGCCATGAGGAAGAAGAGATAAATGACCAACGCGAAGGCGGCGGAGACGAGGCCGGAGAAGACGAGATTGACCGGCAGAATCTCGACGGGGAAGACGAGTTTCTTGACGAAGTTGCGATGTTCGAGGATGACGCTGGGAGCGCGGCCGACCGCTTCGCTGATGGCCAGCCACGGGATCATGCCGCAGAGGAAGAAGAGCATGTAGATGGACGGATTGGGATCATCGCCAAAACGGGTTTTCAACACGACGCCGAAGACGAACCAGTAGGCGAGCATGAGGAAGAGCGGTTGGGCGATGGTCCAGAAGCGGTCGCCGTAGGAGCCCTTGTAGCGGCCTTCGAGATCACGTTCCACCATTGCAACGATGAGACTGCGGTTACGCCAGATGAGGAGCCAGGGTTCGACGGCGAAATTGGCCAGGCGCGCGGGCAGGCCGAGCCAGCGAAGGGCCTGGATCGTGGTGCGGCGATCGTTGGTAACGGACTGGGCGCCGTGGCGGACGGCGACATCGACAACGCGCATGCTGGCGCCGCGGGAGTAGGCCCAGCCGCGCTCGGCGCTTACGGTGGAGACGAGTACGCGGTAGTCGCCATCGTCGGTTGGGATGGGGACTTCCGATTCGACGGCTTCGGTAACCCAGGGGCCCTCTTCGATGAGGGCACCGGTGCGGGCGTCGAGGAGTTGCCAGCCCGCAGCTTCGTCGCGCACGGGTTCGAGCGAGACGCGGAGCATGACTATTGGCCGCCCTCGTAGAGCCAGGCAGGGTAACGTTTGACGACGGGGCCGAGTTTCTTGCCGACGGCGTAGATGCCATCGCCACGGAGGTGCTTGGGGAGTTGGTAGCGTTCCAGCAGGTGGATGACCCAACGCTCTTCGGGGCGTGGTTTATCGAGGAATTCACCGGTTTCCAGGCGCACGACCTCGAAGCCGGAGTCCTGCAGAAGGTAGTGCATTTCGCGCGGCGTGTATTCGCGAGCGTGGCGGGCTTCCACTTCGGCGCCAGGTTCGGCGGGCTTGATGTAGGCGGGGAAGAAGCCGGGGTGGTAGCCCTCGAGAATGGCTCGCAAGGCGCGGAGAGAGGCGACGTTGGGCGTGGTCATTACGACGTGGCCGCCGGGGCGGAGAATGCGATTGATCTCGGCCATGAGGAACATGGGGTCGCTCGGCAGATGTTCCAGAAGTTCGCAACAGAGGATGGTGGCGAAGTGTTCGTCGGGGTACGGAAACCGGTCCTTTTCGGCGTCGAAGAGATCGACTTCGCAGGTGAAGATTTCGCCGGTGGCCGATTTCACTTCGCGATGATCGGTCTGGCCGGCGGGGCCGTAGTAGCAGCCGCGCACTTCGCCGTAGCCGAGGCGGCCGCGGAGGGCCGGCGTCATTTGCATGTAGGCGCCCATTTCGAGGATTCGATCCTCGGGACCGCCGGGCGGGGTGATGTTGAGCGTGCGCTCCAGGCGGGTGATGTGGGTTTCGGCGTAGGAGGTGCTTTCGGCGTCACGGGCGGCCCAGCCGAGGATGTATTCGGGCTCGACTTGTTGCGGCGCTTCGGGCGGGGGAGGCGCGTCGACGACGGCTTCGACGGGAACCTCTTCGGTGGTGACGGCGGGCTCGGCGGGTTCGGTGTTGACCCAGGTGCGGCCATCGCGGACGGCAGTGCCGAAGTCGCGATACATGCCGGCGACGTGGGCCCAGTTGCACTCGTCGGCCACCCACTGGCGCGCCCGTTCGCCCATAGCGCGGGCGACGCCGGGACGGGAGACAAGCAGGTTCAGATACTCGTAGAGCGTGTCCTCTTCGCTGGCATCGACGGGGACTTTGAGACAAATGGCGTCGGGGTATTCGGCGAAGCTGCCGACGTTGGAAACAACGACGGCGCGGCCGAGGCCGAGCGAGCGGAGCAGCGTGCCGGAGCTTTCGCCGACAGTGGGAAAGCGGAGGTTGAGAATGATGTCGCAGGCCGAGATGTAGCCGGTGAACTCTTCGATGGGGACGTAGCCCATCATGCGAACGTTCTCTTCGAGGCCCAGGCCGCGGATGAGTTGGGCGACGGGAAAATCGGGATGGGCTTCGCCGCAGAGGATCATCTTCACGTCGGGGCGGACGCGGACCAGGCGGCGCATTGCGCGGAGACTTTCGGCGATGCGCTTGTAGGGTTTGAGAAAGCCGAAGACGCCGATGAGCGGGGTGCTGTCATCGAGACCGAGTTTGTCGCGGAAGCCGAGGCGATCGCCATCGGGCAGCCAGGCACCGTGGGGGATGCGGGCGACGGGGCCGTTGAACCCGGCGCGGCGGACATCGGCTTCGACGGCGCGGCTGTGGACGATGACGGCCTTGGAACGTTCCAGCAGGCGGCGGAGCATGGGAACGCCTTCGTAATCGGGCCCGACTTCGAGGGCGCGGACGCGTTCGGCGAAGGCGCGCGCCGGCGGGCCGCCATCGTAGCCGCACGCCTCGACGTAGCCGTCCCAATCGTCGCGGCGAATGGTGAGGTCCGTCAGTAAATGGTGCAGGTTCGATTCGTGGAGGACAACGATGCCGGGGTGGGCGACAGCGGTTTCGTAGACGTAGTCGTGATAGCCGTTGTTGCCGATCTGGTAGACGACGGCGTCATAGGCGGCGGCGTTGAAACCGGGGCGGGCAGCGTTGATGATCTCGACGTCGGCGGCGGCGGAGAGGTGCTCCACCAGGACGGCGGAATAATCGGCGATGCCGCTCTTGGCGGGCGGCATGGGTGAAAAATGAGCGATCTTCAGCGGACCCACTCCATGGAGAAATTGCCCATTGCAAAGGGAACGCGCACAAGGGCGGGCGTGCGCGCTTCGTCCCGGGCCAGGAACAAATCCAACTCCAGTTTACCGTTGGTGGTGACGACGGTCACTCTCAATTTGTCGGAGTCCAGCGGGGCTTCGGAGACTTTGACGGATTCGTTGCCGGCGAACGCGATGCGGACGTCGTAACCGGCGCCGAAATAGAGCTTCTGCGGGCCGGGGATGCGGCCGCGGGCGACCTCTTCGCGAACGAAGAAAAGATACGTCAAGGCATCGCGAGGGCAGGCGGGAACAGCGAATTCACTCTTGCCCCCACCGCCGGCGGTGACGCGGGTGGCTTTGCCATCGGCGAAGGTTGTCGTTTCCCTGCCCTTGCGGGAGCCGTGTTCGAACTCCTTTTCAAAGGTCAGGGAGCAGAACTTCTCGTCGACGGTGGATTTATACTTATCGAACACGCGGAAGCCGGGGACGGAGGCCTCCACTTGAAACTCGAGAACCCAAGTGCCGCCATCGCGGGAGGCGCGCATCTGAGCTTCGCCGAGGCCGAGTCCGCTGGGCCATTTGACCTCATAACGGAACGTCTCCTCCCTGGGCCCGGCGGCAAGGGCCGACAGCGCGCAGAACACTCCCAACAGGTACAGCTTGTGCATTGGCCTTATCGTCTTCCTACTTGCGCGGCGCCCTGCGCTTGTTTCGCGCGCACACCGGCTACCTCATAGTAGACGTCTAAAGTCTGCTGGGCCGTTCCCTTCCAACTGAAGCGAGACGCATTTTGTTGACCGAGACGCTCCTTGCGGGCGCGGAGTTCGTTGTTGCGAAGCAGATCGCGCATGGAGGTCATCATGGCTTCGGTGGAGTGGGGATCGAAGAGCAGGGCCGCGGTGCCGGCCACTTCGGGCATGGCGGAGGTGTTGGCGCAGGCGACGGCGCGACCGCAGGCCATGGCTTCCAGAATCGGGATGCCGAACCCTTCGTAAAAAGACGGGAAGACGAAGATCTCGCAGGCGTTGTAGAGCTGGAGGAGCTCGGCGTCATCGACGTAGCCGGTGAAGTGGATGCGGTTGCCGAAGGGGGAGTTTTCGGCCGCCTGATGAACCTTGGGGGCGTACCAGGTATCCTTGCCGACTAAGACCAAATGGTGGGGGAGTTCGGGGCAGGTTCCGATCAGCTCTTCGAAGGCGCGGATGAGGCCGAGGGGGTTCTTGCGGGGCTGCAGGTCGCCGACGTTGAGGATGAAGGGCGCGGTGACCTGGAATCGGCCTTCGACGAAAGACTTGGCCTTGGGCCGGGAGACGGGTTTGAAGATTTCCGAGCAGGCGGCGGGTACGACGGCGATACGGCCGGGGTCGAGGCCGTAGGAGCGGGCGATGCCTTGGCGGGAGAACTCGCTGAGCGTGAGAATCTTGGCGGCGCGGCGAACGGTGCGTTCGACCGAGATCTGGAGTTGCACGCGGCGGGCCGTGGTGAAGAATTCGGGATGTTCGATGTAGCTAACGTCGTGGATGCTGACGACGACGGGGGCCGGGCAGAACAGCGGAGCGGTGTATTGGACGTGCAGGAGGTCCGGCGCGTCGGCGCGGACACGGCGGGCAAGATCGATGCCCAGGCGCACGAAAGGATTTTCGCTGACCTGGCGCGTCCGGATCCGGGACGGCACATACTCCTCCGCGCCACGCACGGAAGTGTAGGCGATGAACTCCGATTTCTTGTCGAGCGACGCGAAGCCCTCCAGCAGGCTGCGAACGTACACCTCGTTCCCTGTCAGATGCCTGCCGATTGCGTGTGCGTCTATGCTGAATCGCATGAACGTTATTCCAGTATAGTCCTCTGGGGTAACCCGGATTCAGCAGACAAGCTGTTACTTTAATTCGCGGCCGGGGCCGGCCTTGTCCAAAACGGCCCAGCCGGCCTGGCGATGGAAGCCGGTTTCGTAGGTTTTCCGGCCGGATTGTTCCAGACGGCGGCGCTCGCCCGAGTCGTTGAGGAGTTCGACGATGGCGCGTTCGAAGTTATCGGCGCCATCGGCGATACGCAGACTTGGGGGCAAGCCTTCGGCGCCGAGCGACGTGGAGACGACGGCGGTGCCGGCAGCCCAGGCTTCCAGAATCTTGATGCGGGTGCCGGAGCCGGAGAGCAGGGGCACCACCGAAAGTTGGGCGCGAGCGATTTCGGACATCGCATCTTCTACGGCGCCGGTGAGTTCGACGCGGCTGTCGCCGCAGACGATCGGGCGGACGGACTCGGGATTCATGCCAACCAGACGCCAGCGGATGTCTTTATAGCGGCTTCGGACTTTGGGCCACACGTGGGTGTGAAACCAGGCGACAGCCTGCTGGTTGGGGTGGTATTCCATATTCCCGCTGAAGACGATGACGGGCGCTTTCTCGATGGCGGCGCGTTCGTGCCAGCCGATGGTATTGGGGTAGACGACCGAGGGCACGTCGCCCAGCAGCGCGCGGTCCTGTTCGGAGCAGACCAGACAACCGTCGAACTTGGGCAGGAGCTGCGTTTCGAGCGTGCGGCTGAGACCGGCGAAACGGCGGTGGGCCCAGGCGGCGGCGGCGGAGCCGGCGGAGGCGGCCATGGTGTCGAAGAAGCGTGACTCGATATTGTGCAGATCGCACCAGACCTGTCCAGCGTAGTCGCGAATGACGTCGACATACGGGGCAACCCAGAAGTGTTCAAGGACGGCGACGTCGTACCGGCGCCAGCCGATGCAACCGCGGATGCTGGCTTCGAAACCGGCGAGACGATCGATAAGCGGCGGCACACCGCGGGCAAGGCGCCCCGCGTTGCGCAGGAATCGCGCCGGGAGCGAGCGGCCGTTGGGCGGGAGCGGAATGCAAAAGAGTTCACGAACCAGTTCCGGTGGCGCCTGGCAGGGGACGAAGGTCAATACGTCGACATGGCAATCGCGCGCGACGAAATACTCAATCAACGACGCGATCCGTTGCGCGCCACCGCCGAGTACAGGAAAGGGAGCCTCCGGGCAGACTAGTAAGACCTGTTTCTTCACTGGGCCGATTTCTTCTTCTCCTCGTCGGCCTTTTTCTTTTCCTCTTCGGCCTTTTTGCGGTCGGCGGCGGCCTTGGCGAGGGCGGCCTTCTCCTCATCGCTGCGGAGGTGTTCCGGAATTTCAGCGGGGAGATTTTCGATTTTGTTCGGCGCGCCGGGGACCTTGGTCAAAGTGAAGGCGTCGTAGAGCAGGCCGCGCGGGGTGCGGGATTCGTAGCGGAGTTGATCGCCGTCGATGCGGATGATCTGGAAAAGCTGGGTGTCTTCGGCGGCGCGCTGCATCCAGTGGGCGCGTTCCAGGTTGTACATCTTCGGGCCGGAGACGCTGACGACGTAGACGGTGCCGCCGATCTGGCCGCTGGTGCCGCTGGCGACGTTGGAACGGCCATAGGTGTGGTCGTGACCGGTGAGCACCATGTCGACGCGGTACTTGTCGAAGATGGGCTGCCACATGGCGCGGAGATCCTTGTTATCGCGGCCGGTGGCGGTGGAGAGGATGGGGTGATGGAAGGTGAGGATGGTCCACTTATTGGGATTGTTGGAGAGGAGCTTGTCGAGCCAAACGCCTTGCTCTTGCTGCCGTTCGTTCGAGTTCAGCGACACGATGCGGACGCCCTGGATGTCGTACCAGTAGTTGGTTTCCTCCAGGCCCGGGAGGCCATTGGAGGGCAGCGTGAATTGCTTTCGCCAGTGGGGGGTGAGGCGGCGGACCTTGTCGTCACCGGCCGGATATTCGTGGTTGCCGGGGGTGGCGACGGAGAAGACGGACCGGTTGATCCAGCCGGCGGCGGCGTGCCATTCGCCCCATTCGGAATCGACGATGCCGCGGTTGGCCAGATCGCCGGCGTGGAGGATGAAGCGAGTCTTCGGGGCGCTGGCGAAGCCCTGGCGGATGAGGCGGGACCACATGGAATAGATGTCGTTTTGCGCGTCGCCCACGTAGAGGAATTCAAGCGGCGCGGGGCCGGCGGCGGCGGTACGGAACTGGTTCCAGTCGCTCCAATTGGCGCCGTCGCCGACGCGGTAGAGGTACGGGGACTCGGGTTGGAGGCCGGTGAACTGGACGGAGTGGTAGTGGTCGGCGCCGGGCTCGGTGGCGGCTTTGAACTGTTTGGCTTTTGCAGGGAAGGCGGGGCCGTCTTCGGCGGCGGCGATTTCGGCAAAGGCGGCAGTGACGGAGGAGTCGGTGCGCCAGGTGACGGCGGCGGTGGTGGCGGGGTCGGCAGCCCAGTTGAGGATGATGCGGTCGGGGATGGGGGTGGCGCGGTAGATGTCGGCGTCGGCAACTTTGCGGCCTTTCTGGCCGGAGATCTGATAGCCGAGGGCGAGGATGATGACGGCGCCCGTGAAGCCGAGCCATCGAACGTGGGATTGCTGCATACGCTTCCTCTATTGCAGCACAGGGGAGGGGATGGTGATGCGCCAGCGGCGGCCGGTGGCAAGGGCGGCGGCCGATTCGCTGGTTTCCTCCCAGGCAGGGGGCGGGCCGAGGGAGCCACCGGCATCGATGGAAGCGTTCCATACCGTGGCTGTGGCGGATTTGACGTTCCAGCGGGCCATGAGCGATTGCACGGCGGCGCGAGCCTGGGTTTCGTTGGTGACTTCGGGGTCGACGATGTGCCAATCGCCGAACTTGTCGATGAAGATCAGCCGGGGGTAGTCCGGGTGGCGGGCCAGCGGGTCGGCACCGCGAAGAATACGGATGGTGTGCCGCTTTGTCAGGTGATTCCAATGATGAACGGACACGCCGATGGGGGTGAGAACAGCGTAAGCCTCGCTGGCGAAGGCGCGGGCCTGGAAGCGTTTGATAGCCCAGTCGCCGGCGCTCATTTCCGAGTGGCCGGCGAGGCCGAGGACCTTGCCGTTGGGAGCCCAGTGCAAGCCGGTCCATTGCCCGCGATGTTGCGCATCGGCACGGCGGGCGGCGGCGACGACTTCGTCAATCGTGAAGGCAGCCGAGCAGCAGCCGAACTCCTGGGCACGCAGAGAGAGCGCCAGAAAGACAAGCACCCATTTTCCAGAGACAAACATGTCCCTATTTTGGCGGATTCCTCGCTAACACTTTAGAGGCTCCCCTTGTCCCACATAGGCACACCCTGGCCGGTGGTCGTCGCACTGTACCGCCAGGCACTACCGATGCAGGAATCGGATCGAATCGACTTTCTACAGAAGCACTGCGGCGTACGGACACCGCTCTACTACGAGGTCCGGTCCCTTTTGGCAGGTGCCGAACCCCGTGTCTGGATAGAGAATTAGTGCGGGACTATTTCTTCTGCAATTCGCGAACGTAGGCGAACAGCGCGTCGACCTGTTTGGGGGTAACACCCTTTTTTTCGAACGCGTGGGCGGCTTTGGCTTTTTTGCCGCCTTCGGCAATCATGGCCTTCACTTCCGCGTCGGGCCGTTTCTTGGCCTCGGCAGTCAAGAGATTGGACCCCGCGATGGCGGCCTTTCCTTCGCCGGTGGCACCGTGGCAACCAAAGCATTTCGCTTTGTAGAGGGCGGCGCCTTCCTGAGCGGCCAGCGGCATGGCCGCCAGCAATAACGCACCAAGTGCAAGTTGGACTTTCATAACAAACCTCCTGTGGTTCGGACTTCTCTCGATGCGAGCGCGAACAGAACGCAGGCGACGAGAACGGCGGCTGTGATGATGGCGACCAGCCGGTTTAAAATCGCATCACGCATGGCTGGCTCCTTTCACACCATCACGAATCTCTCGGTTTGGATCTGGGCGGCGGGGACGCCAAGGGCGGGAAGAATTTTCTCCATCGACGCCACCATCGGCTCCGGACCGCAGATAAAGAACGGGAAGCGCTTATACTGCGCGGGCAGGTGCTTTTGCAGCATGGCGGCGGTGATGTAACCGCGTTCGCCGGTCCAGTCCGGGCCGGGCTCTTCCAGCGCGAAAACGGTGTGGAGATTCATCCGTTGGGCGAGTTGGCGGAGTTGCTCGCGGAAGATGAGGCGGGAGCTGTCGTGGCCGCCGAAGAAGAGATAGACGGGGCGAAGATCGCCGCGTTGGGCCAGAGTCTGGCAAATAGAATAGAGCGGGGCGATGCCGGCGCCGCCGCCGATCAGAACATAGCCGGGGCCCTGGCAGCGGTCGGCGGTGAAGACGCCGTAAGGGCCGTCGACCCAGACGCGCTGGCCGGGCTGCAAAGCGGGGACGACCTGGCCGGACCAATCGCCGAGAGCCTTGATGGTAAACGAGACCGGATGGCCCGGTTCATCGAAGGCCGGCGAGGACATGGAGATGGGGTGGCGATCCTTGTGGAAGGGCGTCTTGCCGGTGCAGAGCCAGGCGAACTGGCCGGGTTCGAAAACAAAGCCGGGGTGGCCGGCGGGGCGGAGCGTGAGGGTGTGGCTGTCGCCCAGTTCGGCGACGTTCGTGACCACCTCCCACGGTTGGGACCACAGGAGCCAGGGCTTGACCCACTGGAACCAGAGGCGAAGGGCGAGGAAGAGGAGCGCATAGCCGGCGAGCATGATGCGGACCGGGAGACCGGCGGAGTAGCCGCCGAAAAGGACGATGTGGATGAGCGCGGCGACGACGACGATTTCGGCAAGCGCGCCATGGGAGAGTTGCCACGAGTCATAGGAGACGCGGAGGGGGCGGCGGAGAAGGGAGAGCAGGATGAGCAGGCCGACGGCCCAAGCGGCGATCGCGCCCCAGCGCATGGCCCAGGGGGCATCGGGGGCGAAAGGATTGAGCCAGACGAGCGGGTAGCCACTGTCCAGCATGAGCGCGGCGTGCACCACCAGCAGCAGTGTAGCCAGCAGCCCCATCTGGCGGTGGAAGAACTGCAGCGCGTCCTGCCCGAAGACACCAGAGACGGCGTGAATCTTAGAGATCAGGGCGAATTCGAGGACCAGGATCG
>CAMATG010000130.1 GCA_945860645.1 Candidatus Sulfopaludibacter sp. SbA3
GCGGGGCGGATCCGGCAAAAAGACTGGGACGAGATCATGAACAACATCGAGAAACCGATGTTGAACCGGGCGATTCAGTCCAATTTGGCGCCGGGGTCGACGTTCAAGCCGCTGGTGGCGCTGGCGGCGTTGGAGAACGGCATTATCGACGAGAAGACCACGTTTACGTGCAACGGCGGGATGAACTTCTACGGTCATTACCACCACTGCCACAACAAGCGGGGTCACGGGACGGTGAACCTGCACACGGCGCTGGCGCAGAGCTGCGACGTGTTCTTTTACAACGTCGGGAGCCGCTTGGGGATCGACAAGCTGGCTGCGTTGGGCGAGATTGCAGGGCTGGGGAAAGAGTCGGGAATCGACCTGCCGTTTGAGTATCGCGGGGTGTTGCCGTCGACGAAGTGGAAGGCGCGAACGCTGCGGCAGCAGTGGTTCCCGGGCGATACGATTTCGGTGGCGATTGGCCAGGGCTATTTGACCATCACGCCGTTGCAGCTGGCGGTAATGACGGGCGGGATCGCGGCAGGGGGCGTATGGCAGCGGCCGCATCTGGTGAAGGACCCGGCGCGGATTGAGCCGCGGAAGTCGGGCGTGGGGATGGAATCGATTAACCAGGTGATTTACGGGATGTACGGGGTGGTGAACCAGGGCGGGACAGGCGGGGTGGCGCGGCTGCCGGGGGTGGAGGTATGCGGGAAGACAGGGACGGCGCAGTTGGCATCGAACGAGCTGTTGAAATCGTCGACGCGGCTGGCGGCGGAGTTGAAAGACAACGCGTGGTTTGTGGCGTTCGCGCCGCGGGTGAATCCGGAGATCGTGGTTTCCGTGCTGTTTGAAGGCGGCGGCCACGGGGACCAGGCGGCGCCGATTGCGCGCGACGTAATGAAGGCCTATTTCGACAAGAAGAACCGGAACGTGAACCGGATGCCGACGCTGGCGCTGGCGCCGCACGCGGCGAAGGGATTTGCGAATTAACGATGGCCAGTTACCGTTCGATTAAAGACTTCGACTGGGGATTGTTGCTGATCGCGCTGTTGATCTGCTCGATCGGAATATTGCAGATTTTCTCGGCGGGCCAGGGAACGAAATGGAAAGACCTGTGGTGGAAGCAGATCATTTTCGTTTGCGTGGGACTGGTGCTGATGTGGATCATTTCGTCGCTGGACTACCACACGCTGTTGGGGCAGGTGCCGATCCTGTATGGCGCGATGATTTTTCTGTTGATCGTTACGGCGTTGTTCGGGGTGAAGATCTTTGAGTCGCGGCGGTGGATTGCGTTGCCGGGCGGGTTTCTGTTTCAGATTTCGGAGTTCGCGAAGTTGGTGATGGTCTTGCTGGTGGCGCGGTTCTTGACGGAGCTGCGCTCGGAGTCCATGCATTGGAAGGATCTGGCGAAGCTGTGCGCGCTGGTGGGCGTGCCGATGCTGATGGTGATGAAGCAGCCGGATCTGGGGACGTCGATGACGTACCTGCCGATTCTGGCGATGGGGGTATTCCTGGCGGGGTTGCGGTGGCAGTATACGGTGCTGATCGCGGCGCTGGCGATTGTGCTGATTCCGTCAAGCTGGTTCCTGTTAAAGGACTATCAGAAGTCGCGGATTCAGACGTTCCTCGATCCATCGCGGGATCCGAAAGGGGACGGCTATCAGGTGATCCAATCGAAGATTGCGATTGGCAACGGGGGGATGTGGGGCAAGGGCGTGACACACGGGACGCAGACGCGATACCAGTTCCTGCCGGTGCCGCATACGGACTTCGTATTCGCGGCGTTTGCCGAGGAGCACGGGTTCGTGGGCGTGGTGTTTGTGTTGGGACTGTACTTTCTGCTGTTCATGCAGATTGTGCAAAACGCGCAGACGGCGCCGGACCGCGGGGGTATGTATATCTGCATGTGTATTTGCGCTACGCTTCTGTTCCACCTGCTGGTAAACGTGGGGATGGTGGTGGGCCGAATGCCGGTAACAGGGATTCCGCTGCCGTTGATGAGCAATGGCGGGAGCGGTATGTTGAGCGTGTTTATGATGCTCGGGTTAGTCAACAACGTGCGGCTGCGACGGTTTGTGAACTAGAGCGCGCTTCGTTTCCAGCGCCCCAACGGAGGCCGCCGCTCTCTTATAACCCCAGGCGCAAAGTGACCCGAAACGTCCGCCCGTCATTCAACGTATTGGTAATGACGCCGAAATTCGGATCGGTCAGCGTGGTGCCCGGCTCGGCGAACTGCGGCGTATTCGACAGGTTAATCGACTCCACCCGCACCGACAGCGTTCGGTTCCGATCCAGTGCCCACTGGCCCGTCAGCCCCGCGTTCCAATTTCGGATCGGCGCCCGGCGGAACATATGCCGGCCCAGATTGCCACGCGCCTCGCCCGGCCGGACAAAGGCAAACGCCGCCCGGGGCAGTTGGCTCCGCGACAGGTCCGGGTGGGAGATCGTACGGCCCAAAACAGCCGGATCAATCACGTTCGGCCGGTCGCCGGAAATGCCGTCCACATTGCCGAAGTTCGGCGCATCGGAACCCGTTATGAGATTGAACGGCGTGCCCGTTTTAAACAGCAGCACGGAGTCGGCCTGCCACCGCCCCGCGCGGCGCAGAGCGCGTGGCAAACGGATGCGGTAGTCGGCCTTAATCAAAAGCGCGTGCGGCGAGTCGAAACGGCTCAGTCCCCGCATGTCGCCGGCGACATTGAACTCGCCCTGGCTCCGGAACCGGAAGCTATCGATGTCGTGAGCCGTGTTGGTGTAGTCGCCGCCAAGGTCGATTGCCTTACTAAACCAATAGGAGGTCTCCAGGCTGAGGCCGCGATAGTTCCGCGAGGTGACCGTGGTGCGGAACGCGTCAAAGTACCCTCGCGACGAATTCATCACGCGGCGGATCTCGCCCGCGGTTTGAATCGCCCGGCGGGCGTCCACCGTTGCCGTCGTCAGCGGAATGCCGGCGCGCGCATGGGCGCGGTTCTCATACCAGTGGTTCAGCACTTTGATCGAGCGGCTGCCCACATAGGCAAGCTGCCACGTCCACGCGGGCGCAGGTGCGAACTCCCACACCGCGTTGTACTGCTGAGAATACGGGCTCACCAGGTTCTGCTGGTAGTCGTAGAACACCGATTGCCGGGGCGGATTCCCGCGAACGTTGTACCCTCCGCGCAACGCGCGCAGCAGATCGGGGTCCTGAATGACGGCCTTATAGTTGTTCGGCGGGTTAAAGCGGACCTGCTGAAACGTCACCGGGAAGATCTCGCCGTAGTGCAGGCCATACGCGGCTCGCCACACGCCCCAGCGCCCGGGCAGCTTGTACGCAATCCCGGCCGTCGGGCCGAAGTTATTCGTATCCGAATAGTAAGGAACCTGGTCGATGCCGTTCACCTCCACCGGGCGGGAGATCGGCCGGTAGCCGAGCGTCAGGTTCACGGTCAGGCGCGAGTGGACACTCCACTTATCGGCCGCGTAGAACCAGTTGTCCCAGTTGCGGTAGCCGCGATGCAGTTCGCCCTGGGCAATCCAAAATGTCGAGGCGCGGCCCAGCCGCAGGTTGGTAATCGTGTCGTTGCCATAGTTGGCGAAGAACGAGATCGCGTTGACATGGGCATCGGATTCGCGGCCGTTCATCTGGCGTCGCAGAAGTTCAAAGCCGGCCTTGAACGAGTGCTTGCCCTTCACATGAGCAACCTGCGCCGCCGTCCTCCAAAGATTCTGTACCCGGTCGATAGGAATCGCGTTGTTGTCCGTTATCGCCCGCAGCAGGCCGCTCGTGAACACCTGGTAGCCCATGGAGTTGTTTTCGAGCGTGATCAGCGATCGAGTGCGGTCAAAGCGCACCCCGGCGATGGTCTGCGTCCGTGCCGACCAGGAGCGGTGCCATTGCAGTCCGGCCTGGTGGGACTTGGTGGTCGTATCGGGGTTCTGGCCCTGGATGAGCTGGAACGCCTTGACGTTCGCGCCGACGTGGTTATACAAAGCGATCAGCTTGTCCTTGCCGCCCAATGATTGATCCAGCCGCAACGTGGCGCTGTCATTGTTGACGCTCTGCGGCGCGTTGGTGTTCAACATGCGCGCGTCGATGTCGGTGCGGTTCGGCAGTTCCGCCGGATAAGCGGCGAAGATGCGCTGCACAAAGGCGCGGAGTTCGGGCTCCGCGGTGAGGGGCGTCCGTTCGTGCGGCGCGGGCACCTGCACGTTCCCGTTGACGACGCCCCGGATCCGTTGCGTCGTTCCATCCACCGTGAGCGCCGCGCCCCGCCACAGCGGCCCGGTCACCGCCAGGCCAACAGTGTTTTCCCGAGCCGGTTTCACGCCGCCCACTTGAAAGAAACTGCGCGCGGAGAACAGGCTGTTCAGGTGCGCCCAGTTCAGCGCGGCATGCCAGGCCGCGGCGCCCGTCTTTGGCACGGCAAGGATGTTGGATCCAGGCGAGGTGCCGAACTCCGAACCGTAGTAGTTGCGCTCCGCCTGGAACTCGGGGTGAACGGTCGGCGTCACGCCCAGCCGCTGGTTGATTTCTTTCAGTGCGTTGTTGTCGATCAGGTTGAACTGCACGTTCTCATTGCGCCGGCTTTCGCCGCTGCTGGAGTCGGTTTGCCCCAGCAGGTTCAGCTGCGTGCGGGTGTCGTCTTTGGACGGAGGCGCGGGCGCGGGTGTGGACGCAGATGTGGGAGCGGGGGTGGGCGCCTGTTGGGCGAACAGGCCCGCGGCCACGCAGAGCCAAGCGTAGATCTTCATGCCAAGAATTCAGGATCGCACGCCTCTTATTGCGGCATCCGCCCACTCCATCCCAGCAGCCAGCGGAAGCAGCGGTGGGCCGGGGCGACCGGGGGCGCAATCCATCATCGGACGGCCGCCAACAATCCACTCGATCCCACTCGCCTCCCACTCGCGAACGGCTTCCTGGGAGACACTCCGAGTGCCGAAGGAGCGGTGACGCCAAATCCGCCGCACGCCCCTCTGTGCGCACTACCACACAACTTTCGGGGCGGCGCCCGGCGGCGAAGTCACCTGAAAGGAGCTGTGCCCGCGCTTCCGGGCCGGCCACAAAATACCGACCGTGATGCGTCTGGAAAAACTACGGAGATCTACCTCTTTGCGCCGGCGGAGCGGCTCATCGCCTCCGGCTCGTCCTGTTCCACGGGGACGACGATCTGGCTGCGGGCGGCGCGTTTCTCCTTGCTGAATTTTTCCCTAACCAGGCGGAAGCTCCAGAAGTTATTGCGGCAGTATTCGCAGCGGACTGGCTTGGCACCGAGACCGAGCATGAAGCGGGTAAGGAAGGGCGCGTTGTAAAACTCACGGGTCCAACGGCTGAGGTCCATGCGATGACACATGGAGCATTTGGCAAACAGAAAATGACGGACACGCTGGATACTGGACCGGAAGAGATGCCCGCACGTATCGCAACGGAACAGGTAGATGCCAAAAATGCGGAAGAACTTGCTGAGCGCAAGTTTTTTTCGGGATAGACGTACTTCGTCAGACCCGCATTTTGGACATTCCAGAGTCATTGAATAAAAACATGATACCTCTGTCTTCGGGAATATAGCAGCCCGTATTATGACACGCATCGGCTACTCCGTCCGGGGAATGGAAGCGCGCCGGGAGTCAACATAGCCGGCGATGTGGGCGCGGAAGGCGGCGAGGAGGCGGGCGGGGACATCCGACTCGGAGCGAATGCGCAGGCCTTCGACCTCTGTGACTGGGAGGACGTCGCGGGTGGAGGAAGTCATGAAAACGGCGCCGGCCCGTTCCAGATCTGCGGGGAGGAGGTGGCCTTCGCGGATGGTAACGCCGGGGACGTGGATCGAATCGAGGAGGACTTCGCGGGTGATGCCGGGGAGGCAACCGGTATCGAGCGCTGGGGTGACGACTTCGTTACCGAAGACGGCGAAGAGGTTGGCGGAGGTGCACTCGCTGACGCGGCCGTGTTCGTCGAGGAGGACGACTTCGTCGAAGCCGCGTTCGTGGGCCTCTTCGTACCAGGAGAGATTATTGGCCCAGGCGGTGATTTTGGCGCCGCGAAACTCGTTGGCGCCCTGGCGGGCGTCGGACTTGATGGCCAGGCGGACGGAATCGCCCCAGTTCCGGAGGCCGGTGGTGAAGGCGACGACGTCGAACTTGCGGGTTTGGCCGGGGGCTTCAAACAGGCCACCGTGGTTGCGGACGATGGCGACGCGGAGGGTGCCATTGGAAGCGCCGTTGGCGGCGATGAGGCGGTGGAGGCCATCGAGCAGGGTTTCGGGCGATTCCGGCAGCGGTACGCGCATTCTGTGGGCATCGCGCACCATGCGGGCCCAGTGGCGATCCCATTCAAACAAAACGCCTTCGGCGACGCGGAGGGTACTAAAAACGCCCCATCCATTGAGGAATCCAACCTGGCCGGGGAGCAGGCAGGGCTCCGTGGTTTCGCGGATCGACTCATTGTGGAGCAGTAAGCGATGCATACCCCCATTCTACAAGTGGCCGAAGGACAAGTAACATGGAAAGACATGCGCGTTGAGATTGCTGGAGCCGGGATCATCGGGCTCTCTATTGCCTGGCGCCTGGCGCAGGCCGGATACCAGGTTGTCGTGCGAGAGGCCGGCCGGGTGGCGGGAGAGTCCAGTTGGGCGGGGGCGGGGATGCTGACGCCGGCGGGGGAGTTCCATGAGGACTCGCGGTGGACGCAGGTGGCGGTGCAGAGTTTGGCCGAGTATGGTGAGTTCGTGGAGGAACTGACGCTGGCAACGGGAGTGCCGATTGACTTCCGGGTGTGCGGCACGATGGAGTTGGCTTTTAACGACGCCGAGAAGGAAGCGCTCGATCGGCCGCGGCCAGTCGGCATCTACATGGAAGAGTTGACGGTTTCCGGGGCGCGGTACTTTGCGCCGATCCCGACGAGCGGGGTGCGGGCGGCGCGGTGGTTCCCGAACGAGGCGGTGGTGGATCCGCGGAACGTGTGCGAAGCGCTGGTGGCGGCGTGCGGGAAGTTAGGCGTGGAGATCCGGGAGAACGACCGCGTGGAACGGTGCGATGGACCGATGGTGATCGCCAGCGGGGCGTGGGCGAGCCAGATAGAGGGCCTGCACGGGGCGCCACGCGCTTTTCCCGTGAAGGGGCACCTGCTGGGCTACCACTGCAAGAAAGAGTCCCTGCCGCCGATTGTGCGCTACGGACACCACTATGCGCTGCAGCGGGAAAACGGGTTTACGATTTTCGGTTCCGACGAGCAGCGGGACGTGTGGGACAAGGAAGTGGAGCCGGAGCGGGTGGAGGCGCTGAAGGCGGCGGCGGTGAAGCTGTTGCCGCGGCTGTTGGATCGGGAGCCGGACCTGGTGTGGGCGGGGTTGCGGCCGGGGTCGGCCATTGGGGAGCCGGTGGTGGAGAAGGTGGAGGGGAAGGAGCTGTGGCTGGCCTACGGACACTTCCGGAATGGGATTCTGATGGCGAACACGACGGCGCGGATGATTACCGAGTCGGTGGTTGCCACGCTGGGAAAGGGTTGACGCGGCCGCGGGTGCAGTCTTCGATGAACTGCGGAACGCGTTTGCGGCGTTTCAGCAGGGTTTCGAGCAGACGGGTTAGCTGATCGCGTTCGTCGCCGGGGAGCCAGGATTCGGGAACTTCGCGGAGGACGCGGTCCATGATCTCTTCGGGGAAGTTCTGGATGCGTTCGAGCCAGGGGGAGAAGTCGTCGAGACCGCGGACGCGTTCGTAGACGATGGGACGGAAGAAGAGGCCGAAGAGGGGGGCGTCGCGGAACTCCCAGTTGGGACCGTCGAAGAGATAGCCGTGGTCCATCATCTGAGCGACGAAGCCGACCTGGAGCGGGTTGCCCTGGGCGTTGGGGCGCCAGTCGGAGAGGCGGGCGCGGAAGAAGATGGCCTGGCGGGAGTCGGAGTTGCCGGCCCATTTATCGAAGGCCAGGACGCCGAGGAAGTCTTCGGGGTTGGCCACCTTTTTCATGAGGGCGTCGGGGAGGATGTCGTAGACGGCCTGTGTGATGGGGTTGCCGGGGAAGCGGGAGCCGAAGTGCCAGCCGGGGGTGACTTCACGGCGGGAGGTGCCGAGCTGGATATAGACGTCGGGGAATTCGCGCAGGAGATCGGCGGTGATTTCGATGACGCGGGATTCGGGCTGGGCGATTTCCAGGTGCTGGAGGAGGATGGAGGCAACGTACTCATTGACGAGGACGCGGCGGTGCTGCGGATTGTCCGTGAATTTGACGACGTAGTGGTGGCCGTCGGCTGCTTCCATGAGGAAGGCCTGAGCTCCTCCACGCATGCGGCGTAAAGGTCGACGGGCGAGAACGGGCATCTTAGTCTAGTCTAGAGTTATGGCAGACGAAAAAGCACCCGACACGAAACCGGGTGAGAAGAATAATCGTGATGAGGTGGCGCTGGAACTGATGAAGTTCATCGCCGTGAGCACTGGCTACGGAAAGGGCGCGCCGGCGGCAGGCTTTGCCGGCAAAAGCGCGGTCCGATCGCCGGAAGAATATGCCGAGTCGTTGCTGGAACTGTTCCAGCGGTGCCGGCTGGCGGTTGGTAAGCCGGTCCCGGGCGAGTAGTTCGCACGGATTCAGTGGCAGGAAAAGGGCGCCCGGCGGGCGCCCTTTTTGTGTTGAACCATTGCCACATGGGCGTCTTCAAGGCCGAAGCCGAAAAACACCGGAGCGGCGTAACTCAGCCCTGTTTGCGACGGGCGGCGGAGCTGGCCACGGTGGGCGCTGCTTTGCGTGCCGGCTGCTTGGGCGCGGCCTTGTAGGCCGACTGAGCGGGACGGCGAATGGGCGTCCGGGCGATCGTCTGCGTGCGAGCGCCGGGGCGAACGCCCGAGCGAACCGCGGGGCGGGTGGCGCGCGCAGTGATGATGGGCTGGGCCACCGCCGGAACGATGAGCAGCGAACCGGCGTTCGGTTCTTCATCGGTCAGGTGATTGGCCGACTGGAGCTGCGCCACGGTGGTGTGGTAGCGATTGGCGAGGACAGCCAAGCTCTCGCCGGATTCGGTGCGGTGGGCGCGCCAGCTGGCGCGGCGTTCGGACGGGATCATCTCCAGACCGGCCATTAGCGACTGGCTGGAACCGCGCGGGATGTGCAGTTTGTAGCCGGCAGGGGCGAAATCGCGAAGCAGGGCCGGGTTGAGCTCCTTCAGTTCGGAAACGGGCCGGCCGATGATATCGGAGACCAGCGCGAGGCTGGTGAGCACGTTGACTTCTATGGTGTCGTAGACGAGCGGCTCTTCGGGAACGATATCGTCGATGCCGTAGTTCTGCGGGTTCTTGGCCATGATGGTCATGGCGAGAATGATGGGGACGTAGTTCGACGTTTCGAGCGGCAGCGTGCCGCGGGAGCGGAGTTCCCACACATCGGCATAGCCGGTTTTGGAGACCGCGCGATCCACGTTGCCCTGGCCGCAGTTGTAAGCGGCGATGGCCAGATACCAGTCACCAAATTCGTGATAAAGATCGCGGAGGTGGCGGGCGGCGGCGCGGGTGGCCATTTCGGGATCGAACCGTTCGTCGACCCAGCCGTCATTCTTGAGCCCGTACTTCCCGCCGGTTTCGCGAATGAACTGCCACATACCGCCGGCAGCCATGTAGCTCATGGCGCGGGGCAGGAAGCCACTTTCGGCCTGGGCAAGGAAGATGAACTCCTGCGGGATGCCCTCTTCGTCGAGAATGCGGGAGATCATCGGCTTGAACTTGCCGGCGCGTTTGAGGCCAGCGACGAGGGTGCGCTTGCCACGGTCTCCAGAGAAGTAGTTGATGAAGCTGAGGACGGCGTCGGAGGCTTCAAGCGGCAACTGGCTGACGGTGGCGCCGACTTCTTCGCGCACCTTCATCTTCAATTTCGGGTCCACCGGGAAGGTGAGAGAGAGAATATCGTCGATGGGCGCTTTGTCGTAGGACGGCAGGGTGGAGGCGGACTTTTCGCTTTGCAGCGAATCGACATCGATGCGGTAGATCTTCTGGACGAGTTCGTCGAAGCGCTTATCGAACGAAGAGCGGTTGACGGGTTCGGACTTGGCGTTCAGGACCAGGTCGAGCGCATCGTCGAACTGCTTGCGGGCGCCTTCGCGGTCACCGGCCTGATAGAGGCGATAGCCCTCGGTATACAGGCGTTCGGCATTGACCAAACGCTCCTCTTTCCAACTCGGTTTCGGAGGAAAAGCGGAGGAGTTCAACGCGGGGATGGGGGCGAGCGCCGGTACGGCTTCAATGCCGCGCGTTGCCGTGTCGTCGGCCTCCGGTTTGGCGGCGACGGCGAGGGCGGGCGCGACTTGCGCGGAGGCAAGCGACGAGCCCACGAGGAGATAACCCGCGGTCATGATGGTGGCTACGGCCGCTTTCGCGACTCGCAAGACAGGAAACTTGCTCATTCCATCTCCCCGCGGATTTTGAATTTGAGGTTACATTGCAACCCTTTGACCTTACTATAAGCGCGGCTCATGATTCAACTCAGGCTGTTTACCATTGTCACAGTAGGTGTGTCCCTATGGGTATATCGGCAGATTCCCGGAGAAAGTAGAGGGATACCCGGATTGCGGGATCCGGGTACCCCTCTTGGAATACAGCCGCTACTCGTCTTCGTCGGAGACGTGGACGCCAGCGGCTTTCGCGGCCGCTATGATTTTGTCCGCCTGGAGAGGGGGCACGTAGTCATAGTGGTCGAACTCCATGGTGAACGACCCGCGGCCCTGGGTTTTGGCGGTGAGGTCGTTTTGGTAGGTGAGCATCTCGGCCATGGGGATCATGGCGCGAAGGGCCTGGGTATTCTCCTTCACTTCCATGCCATTCATGCGGCCGCGGCGGCCGGTGACGTCGCTCATCAGGTCGCCGGCGAATTCGACGGGGGCCTGGATTTCGACCCGCATGACGGGTTCGAGCAGCGACGGTTTGGCGGCGACCACGGCGGCCTTGAACGCCTTGCGAGCAGCGAGTTTGAAGGCCATTTCGGAGCTGTCGACATCGTGGTAGGAACCGTCGTAGACGATCACTTTGAAATCGACCATGGGGAAGCCGGCGAGAAAGCCGTTGGCGGCGATTTCGACAATTCCCTTCTCCACGGCGGGGATGAAGTTGCGCGGGATGGAGCCGCCGAAGACTTCGTTGGCGAACTGGAAGCCGGCACCGCGTTCGAGCGGTTCCATGCGAATCCAGCAGTCGCCGAACTGGCCGTGGCCGCCTGTCTGCTTCTTGTGGCGGCCCTGGGCGGTGGCGTTGCCGCGAATGGTTTCGCGGTAGGGGATCTTCGGCGCGTGGAGCGCGACGTCGAGATGATACCGGCGTTTGATTTTGCTGACGACGGTTTCGATATGCGCCTGCCCGGTTCCGTGCAGAAGGAAATCCTTCGTTTGCGGGTCGCGCGCGAAGCGGAGGCAGAGGTCTTCTTCCATGATCCGGTGGATGGTCTGGCCGAGCTTGTCTTCGTCGTTGCGGCTCTTGGCCGAAATGGCGTACGCGATGGAGGGCTC
>CAMATG010000131.1 GCA_945860645.1 Candidatus Sulfopaludibacter sp. SbA3
GGCACCGAAATGGTGATGCCGGGCGACAACGTGCAGATGGAAATCGAACTGATCACCCCGGTGGCCATGGACAAGGGTTTGCGCTTCGCGATTCGCGAAGGCGGCCGCACGGTCGGCGCCGGTACGGTGGCGGAAATCGTTTCCTAACTGGTAAGCTTTATGAAGGGGCGTTTTGCGACGCCCCATTTGTTTGATTCCGAAGTTGAAGTTTTTAAGTTGAAGGTACCCCCCAATGCCCCGCGAAATTATTACGCTGCAGTGTACGGAAACGAAGTTGAAGTTGTACACGACGACGAAGAACAAGAAGAAGACCACCGAGCGTCTGGAGTTGATGAAGTACAACCCCAAGCTGCGTAAGCACACGCTGCATCGCGAAGTGAAGTAGTTCTTCGTGCTACCGGATTTTGGAACGGTAGCAAGATGCTGTACACTGTAGTGAGCCTCCCTTCCGCAGAAGAACCCAGCCGTCCTGGTTGGAGAAAATGCGGAAGACAAGCCGGTACAGGGGCGTAGGTTTAACGGTAGACCAGCGGTCTCCAAAACCGCCTGTGGGGGTTCGAATCCCTCCGCCCCTGCCATCCTTCCACTCCCTCCTCTGCCATCCTGATTCAGCGTTTACCGTATGTCGCTGTGCGGGTGAGGATTGAGCGCGAAAGAGCCGGACGAAGACTATTTTTGGAATTGAGCGAATCACCATGGAGACCAAGAGCGTAGCAGTCGAGTCGACCCCGCAAGGCGGCGGCATCGCATCGTGGCCGGCAGCCATCAAAAACTATTTTGAAGAGTTGAAGATGGAAATGCGCCGGGTCACCTGGCCGAACGAAAAGCAAGTGAAGGCCACCACGGTTGTCGTGATCGCCTCTGTGTTTGCCTTCGCCGCCTACTTCTTTGTGGTCGATTTTGTGATCGGCCGCGGGATTACCCAGATTTTCAAGGTTTTGGGCAAGTAGTTTCCCCTGAAACCGGAGAGCCACCCCATCGCAATGTCGGAACAGGAATTCGAAGAACAGCCGGAAGGTCAGATCGCAGAAGCGGTCGAAGTGGCCGCGGCGGGTCCCGTGGACCCGGCGACGACGAAGCATTGGTACATCATTCATTCCTATTCCGGGTTTGAAAACAAAGTGGCGGAGTCTCTGCGCACCCGCGCCGAGGCCTTCGGTTTCTCCAGCCGAATTGGACAGATTCTCATCCCGACCGAGGAAGTGTTTGAGCTGCGGAACGGGAAGAAGGTCACCAGCAAGCGGATGTTGTATCCGGGATACGTGCTGGTGGAAATGGAAATGGACGATGAGTTGTGGCACGCGGTGAAAGAGACTCCGCGGGTTACTGGCTTTGTGGGCGGCGGCAACCATCCGGTGCCGTTGACCGCCGACGAGGTCAACTCGATTCTTTATCGCCAGGCGAACGCCGGCGACCGTCCCAAACCGAAGCTCACCTTCGAAAAGAACGAAACGGTTCGCATCACCGATGGGCCGTTCACGAACTTCTCGGGCAAGGTGGAAGAGATCAACAGCGATAAGAATACGCTGCGGGTTCTCGTAACGATTTTTGGCCGGTCCACTCCGGTTGAGCTCGACTTCGAGCAAGTGGAAAAGATTCAATAAGGCAGCAGGCGAAACGAAATGGCAAAGAAAGTAACAGGTCAGGTTAAGTTGCAGATTCCGGCCGGCAAGGCGACCCCCGCGCCTCCCGTCGGCACGGCGCTCGGTCCGCAGGGCGTCAACATCATGGAATTCTGTAAGCAGTTCAACGCCAAGACGAGCGGGAAAGAAAATGAAGGGCTGATCATCCCGATCGTTATCACGATCTACTCCGATCGCTCCTTCACGTTTATCACCAAAACTCCGCCGGTGGCCATTCTGGTTAAGAAAGCCATCAAGATCGAACGCGGCTCGCCGACGCCCAACAAGGCCAAGGTTGGCAAGATCTCGGAAGCTCAAATCGCCGAAATCGCCAAGCTCAAAATGCCCGATCTCAACAGCTTCACGCTGGAGTCGGCCATCGCTCAGGTTAAGGGCGCTTGCAAGTCCATGGGCGTGGACGTCATCAAAGCGTAGTTTTTCCAAAAAAACTTTTACCGCCGCCGGAAGGTGCCTTGCACTTTCCGGCGGTTTGTTTTTGATCCGGACGTAGTACGTTTGTATTGAGGGCGGACTTGGATCCCGCAACGACCGGCCCATGCACAAGATCAACTGGCAGTTGCTCCGACGCTTTTTCGTTCTGGCGCGCCCGTACTGGTTCTCCGCGGACAAGAAGCGCGGCCGCTGGCTGGTCGTCATTCTCGTGTTGCTCCTGATCGGCGACACGCAGTTCAACGTGCTCTTCAACCAGCAGTCGGGCGAGTTCACCTCGGCCCTGGCGGCGCAGGATGCCCCGCGCTTCTGGGCCTCCATCCGCCAGTTCTTCTTCCTCCTCGTCGTCGCCGTCCCCATTTACGCCTACTACTATTTCGTCCGCGACCAACTCGGCCTGGGCTGGCGCCGCTGGCTGACCGATTCGTTTCTCGATCGCTATTTCGCCAACCGCGGTTACTACCGGCTGACCGCTAAACCAGATATCGACAACCCCGACCAGCGCATCGCCGAGGACATCGACGCGTTCACGCAGCGCTCGCTCACCTTCCTGCTCCTCTTGCTCGGCAGCCTCTTCCAGTTCGTCGCCTTCAGCCGGGTGCTGTGGGCCATCTCCGGCTACCTCGTTCTCTTCGTCGCCGCCTACGCCATTGCCTGGACGACGATCACCTTCCGCGTCTTCGGCGAAAAAATGGTGACGTTGCAGTTCAACCAACGGCGTCGCGAAGCCGACTTCCGCTACTCGCTTATGCGCGTCCGCGAGAACGCCGAGGCCATCGCGCTCTACCAGGGCGAACCCCAGGAAAAGCGCCACGTCCAGCGCGTCTTCGCCCGCCTCTACGCCAACTACGACCACCTCATCCGCTGGACGCTCCGCCTGAACCTCTTCTACTACGCCAACAGTCTGCTGACGCTCGTCATGCCGACGCTCATCATCGCCCCGCGCGTGCTTTCCGGCGAGCTCGAAGTGGGCAGCATCGTCCAAGCCACCGGGGCGTTCACTTCGATCCTCGCATCCATGACGATCCTGGTCGACAACATCGAGGGCCTCAGCCGCTTCGCCGCCGGCATCGGTCGGCTGGAGGCGCTGGCGTCCGGCCTCGAGCCCGAACCCGCCCGGCCCGAGCGCATCGAAACCCACGAGAGTGACGCCATCCAGTTCCATGGGGTGACCGTGCAAACGCCCGGCGGCGAGCGGACGCTGGTGAAGGATCTCACCGTCGCCATCGGCCCCGGCGAGGGGCTCCTCATCGTCGGCGCCAGCGGCCTCGGCAAAAGTTCCTTGCTCCGTGTTCTGGCCGGACTGTGGGACGCGGGCTCCGGCGAGTTGCACCGCCCGCCCGCGGAAGAAATGCTGTTCCTGCCGCAAAATGCCTACATGGTGGCCGGCAGCCTGCGGACGCAGTTGCACTACCCCAGCCTGACGCGGGAGGCGACCGCGGCCGAACTCCGCGCCGTGCTGGCGGCCGTCAATCTGCCGGAGTTGGAAGGGCGTTGCGATGGGCTCGACGCCGATTTCGATTTCGAAAAGACGCTCTCTGTGGGCGAACGCCAACGCCTCGCCGTAGCGCGTGTCCTGCTGCACCACCCGCGGTTCGTGCTGCTCGATGAGGCCACCAGCGCGCTCGATCGGGAGAACGAACTAGCCCTGTACGAAGCGCTGCGCGGAACGTCCACTACCCTGGTCAGCGTCAGCCATCACCCGGCGCTGGTGAAGTATCATGCGCAGGTGCTGGAGTTGACCGGCAATGGTGCGTGGCGGCTGCACCAGGCGGCCGACTTTCGTTTCACCGAGTAGTTACTGGAGCTGTTCCAGCCCATCCAAAATGACCGGCGCCGCGCCGGATTGGAGCCGGAGTGTGAGCTGGTGCGGCCCCGGCGGGAGACCCGTTTCCAGGTAGTAGTTCAGGAACCACGCCGGCTGAATCTCAACGGTGCGCCAGGGCTGCGCGTCAATCCGGACCTGCATCGCGGTGGGCGTGTGTCCCAGGCGGAACAGGACGGCGGCAAGCGTGCCCTCGAACTGGAACCGCCATTCGACGGCGCCAGCCGGCGCTTCGAGCCCGGCGCCCAGATCTTTGAAAAATACGGGGGCGACCTCGGTGGCCGGTCCCGCCAGACGCGCCCGCGCAGCGGAGCGGAACTGCGCCGCCGCGAGCGTTGGCGGGCGCGTGGGCGCCGGCGGCCTGGCCGAAGGGATCGCCGCCAACAGCGCCGCGGCGATCTGGGCGTGCCCGGCGTTGGTTGGGTGGCAGTTGTCGGGCATGGCCTGCGCGGGAATGTCGGCAACCGGAATCCCGTACGCCTTGCCGAACCGCAAAATATCCGGCCGGGTATTCTCTTCCGAGCAGCGCGCCGTCCGGGCCAGGAAGACCGCGGGGACCCGCGCCGTGGCCAGCGTGTGGAAGATCTGTTCGATAGCCGGGGAGGAGAGCGTGGGGGCAAACCCATCCAGGGCGCCGGTCTCGACAATGACCAAATCCGGACGCCAGGGCAGGGCAGTGTGCTTCAGGAGCAGCAGCGTGGTGAGCGAATGGGCGCCACCGAAGCAGAGGTCGTAGGTCTGGACCCTGCGGCTCAGCCGTTCTTCGAGACCCGCGACGACACGGGGGAGGAAGCGCTCCGTGGCCCCGGCGCCGCAGGTGATCGAAGTGCCCAGGAACGCGACGCGGTACGGGGCTTGGGCGGACAGCGAGAGGGCGGCGAAGAGGAGGATTGCGGCGCGGCCCATGATCCACTGTAATAGATTGCATGGCGACTGGGCTTGCATGGGACACCTTGCTGGCGCTTTTGGAGTCCGAATGCGGGGCGGGGAAGCGCGAGTGGCACCAGTATTCGAAGAAGGCCGCACCGTCGCTGCGAGTGAGGCGCGGCGAGCGGACGATCGTCTAGCTGCTCCCCGGCGAGGACGGTTTCACGGCGTCGTTCGCCCTGGGCGCCAAGGCGCTGGCATTGGCGCGGGAGGCCGGGTTGGCCGAGTATCTAGAGGGGGCCCGCAAGTACGCCGAAGGGACCGCCGTCCGCGTGGTGGTGCGCGGAATGGCCGAAGTGGGCGTCGTCGTCGCACTGGCCCGGGCGAAGATCGCCGGCTAACGCGACGTCGCTTTGCACGATGCCCCTTTGCATTTCAATGGCCAGATCTGCTATCCTGACGAAAGCGTTTCCTCCCGAAGCGCATACCTTGGGAGGCGCCGGGCAGTTGTGCGGCGCCGTTAGGACCAATCAAAACTATGGCAAGAAAATCAGGCAAGAAGTACAATGCCGCTGCGAAGCTCGTGGAAAGCAAGCTGTACCACGTCTCCGAAGCGGTTTCGTTAGTTCAGAAGATCAAATTCACCAAATTCGACGAGACGCTGGAAGTGCATATGCGTCTTGGCGTGGATCCGAAGCATGCCGACCAGATGGTCCGCGGCACGGTAGTTTTGCCGAACGGCTTGGGCAAAACCAAAATCGTCCTGGTGATCGCCTCGGGCGACAAGATCCAAGAAGCGCTGGACGCGGGCGCAGATTTCGCCGGCGGCGAAGAAATGGTGACGAAGATTCAGTCAGAAAACTGGCTGGCCTACGATGCCGTGATCGCGACGCCCGATATGATGCGTTCGGTCGGCAAACTCGGTAAAGTGTTGGGCCCGCGTGGCTTGATGCCGAATCCGAAAACGGGCACGGTGACGAACGACGTCAAAACGGCGATCAACGAAACCAAGGCCGGTAAGGTGGAGTTCCGCGTCGACAAGACGGGCGTGATTCACGCGCCGCTTGGCAAGCTGAGCTTCGAGCACGGCAAGTTGGTGGAAAATGCGGCGTCGCTCATTGGCGCGGTGTTGAAAGCCAAGCCTGCCGCCGCGAAGGGCAAATACGTCAAGAGCGCAACTATCTGCTCGACGATGGGCCCGGGTGTGCCGCTCGATACCACCGAAATGAACGCCGCGAAAGTGGCGGTCTAAAGCCAGCACAAGGGTACACGGAGACACGCAATGAAAAAGCGTTCGGATAAAGAAAAAGATCTCGCGTTCCTGCGCAGCGAGTTTGAAAACGTAAATAACATCTTCCTGGCGGGTTTCGCCAAGATGACTGTTAGCCAGGACTACCAACTTCGCAAGACGGTGAAAGAAGCCGGCGGTGAGTACAAGGTTGTGAAGAACAATCTGGCTCAGATTGCCGCCGAAGGCTTGAGCTCGGCCCCCCTGTTCGACAAGGTTGCCGGGATGACCTCGATCGCCTACACAAAGGGTGACGTTGTTGCTTTGGCTAAGGCGTTGAGCGCCTACGCCAAGACGACACCGGCATTCGTCTTCAAGGCCGGGCTGGTTGAAGGCCGCGTGGTCGACGTCAAGTCGATCGGCGAGCTGGCGACGATGCCGTCCAAGGAAGAAATCTACGCGAAGCTCCTCTACGTCATTCAGGCACCGGCTCAACAGTTGGTGACCGTAATGAACGGCGTCGGCCGCAATCTGGCCGTCGTTGTGGATCAGGGCGTCAAAGAGAACAAGTTCCAGGGCTGATTCCCCCGAATCGACCCCATTGCAAAAGTTTCGCTTCCCGTATAGCGATCTCTTACGGGAAGCCCGTCTAGGGCAAGTAGTACAAGCGACAAGATTACGAATCAGGAGTTATCATCACCATGGCCGACATCAACGTTATTGCTGAACAGATTCAAGGGCTGACGCTGCTCGAAGCGTCCCAGCTCGTTAAGCTGCTGGAAGAGAAGCTGGGCGTCTCCGCCGCCGCTGCCGCCGTTGCCGCCGCACCGGCCGGCGCTGCCGCTGCCGCTCCGGTTGTTGAAGAGAAAACCGAATTCACGGTTGTTCTCACCGCCGCCGGCGCCAACAAGATCAATGTGATCAAGGTTGTCCGCGAACTCACCAGCCTCGGCCTGAAAGAAGCCAAGGACCTGGTCGACGGCGCGCCGAAGACCGTGAAGGAAGGCATCACGAAGGAAGAAGCCGAGACGATCAAGAAGAAGTTCGTCGACGCCGGCGCCTCCGTCGAAGTGAAGTAGTTTGCGCCCCCGCAAGCTTACTTTTTCAAAACAATAATTCGCCGGGCTGCCTGCGGCTAAGCCGTAGGCAGCCTTGGTTTGTTTCTGAGGTAACGGTACCCCCGTTTGACGAGGCCCTTATCCGTTTGTTACGATTGGGATTACCCGGAGTCGGACCGGGAATCTGCCTAGTGACCCGTTATTACAATCTTCTTTCAGCCAGCTCACTGCTGGCCCTAGGGGAGGGATCCCCCTGCCTGTCCTCGTCCACCTTCTGTGTGGCCAAGATCCCGCCTTCCGATATTTCCTCTTATCTCCGTCCTTTGTTCCGGAATTTCCGTGTCTTCTTCACTGTGATGACCCCTCGGCCGGTTAGTGCGTACACGGCCGCAGGACTGAACAGCTGATGCTGCCACCGCCTTCATCCCTACGGGGTTTCTCCCGCGATCCCGCCCCAGATCGCCACCCGACCCCAAGGCCCCTGCCTTGGCTGCCCTTACACCCCGCGGTTGCTGCCGCGGGTCCTGTTCAACCTAGGAGTGGAACATGAGCAATGCTGCTAACGTTTCGGTTCGTGAACGCGTTGATTTCTCCAAGATCAAAACATCCGTTCCGATTCCGAATCTGATCGAAGTCCAAAAGCAGAGTTACGAGCGCTTTCTGCAAATGGACATGCTGCCGCAGGAACGCGACGATGCGGGTCTGCAGTCTGTGTTCACCAGCGTCTTCCCGATCACCGATTTCCGCGGCTTGGCCCAGCTGGATTTCGTCGATTACTCGATCGGCTATTGGGAGTGCAAGTGCGGCAACCTGAAAGGGTTGCACAACCTGCGTTCCACCTGCCGCCAGTGCGGCGCCATGATCAAGACCGATCCGTTTCACCCCGGCGACATTCTTTGCGGCAAGTGCGGCACGTTCAATAAGAACGTTGTGACCTTCTGCAACCGTTGCGGTGACCCGGTCGGCCTGCAGTTGAAGTACGACGTGCCTGAGTGCGAAGAACGCGGCATGACCTACGCGGCTCCGCTCAAGGTGACCATTCGCCTGACCGTTTACGACAAGGATCCGGACACCGGCGCCAAAACCGTCCGCGACATTAAAGAACAGGAAGTCTTCTTCGGCGAAGTGCCGTTGATGACGCAGAACGGTACGTTCATCATCAACGGGACCGAACGCGTTATCGTCAGCCAGTTGCACCGTTCCCCCGGCGTCTTCTTTGAAAAGGTGGCCGCGCAGGGCTACTTCCTCGGCAAGATCATTCCGTACCGCGGCTCGTGGGTCGAGTTCGAATACGACTCGAAGAACCTGCTCTACGTCCGCATCGATCGCAAGCGCAAGTTCTACGGCACGGTGTTCCTCCGCGCCATGGGCTTGAAGAGCGACGAGCAGATCCTCCGTACCTTCTACACCGACACGCTGACGCGCATCACGCTCGGCAAGGACAGCAAGATCTTCTGGAATGTCGCCCAGCAGGGCGGCCCGGGCAAAGGCGCGCTGCGCGACATCAAGCTCACCCACGCCATCCAGACCAAGGCCGGCGACGTCGTCGTGGCCTCCGGCAAGAAGGTCACCTCGCGCTTGTTGAACGAAATCTACAAGCACAAGATCGAACGCTTCGAAGTGTCCGCCAACGACCTCGAAGGCGCCGCCGCCATTGCCGACATCATCGACATGGAGACCGGCGAAATCCTGCTCGAAGCCAACCGCGAAGTCACCCCGGCCGCCCTCGGCCGCTTCTTCGACGCCGGCATCGAAAACATCGACATCTTCTTCCCCGAACGCGACGAAGCCGGCAACGTGCTCTCGAAGACGCTCGACAAAGACTCGGTGAAGTCGCAGGACGAAGCGCTGCTCGAAATCTACCGCAAGCTCCGGCCGGGCGACCCGCCCACCCGCGACACCGCCACGCAGCTCTTCCAGGGCATGTTCTTCGACGCCCGGAAGTACGACTTCTCCCGCGTCGGCCGCATGAAGTTCAACATCAAGCTGTACGACAACTCGGGCGCCACCCCGCTCGATAAGCGCACGCTTGACGAAAAGGACTTCGTCGACACGATCCTCTACCTGTTCCGTCTGCGCCGCGGTATTGGCGCGGTCGACGACATCGATCACTTGGGCAACCGTCGCGTCCGCGCGGTGGGCGAGCTTCTGGAAAACCAGTTCCGCATCGGCTTGGTCCGTATGGAACGGGCGATCAAGGAAAAGATGTCGGTGAGCCAGGAAATCTCGACGGCCATGCCGCACGACCTGGTGAACGCCAAGCCCGTCATGGCCGCCATCCGCGAGTTCTTCGGTTCTTCGCAGCTGTCGCAGTTCATGGATCAGACGAACCCGCTGTCGGAAATCACCCACAAGCGCCGCCTGTCGGCCCTTGGACCGGGTGGTCTCTCTCGCGAACGCGCCGGCTTCGAAGTCCGCGACGTCCATACCACTCACTACGGCCGTATCTGCCCGATTGAAACGCCGGAAGGCCCGAACATCGGTCTCATCTCCTCGCTCTCCTGCTTTGCCCGCATCAATGAGTTCGGCTTTATCGAGAGCCCCTACCGGCGCGTTGTCGACGGCGTGGTGATCGACGAAGTCCGCATCCTCAACCCGGGCGGCACCGAATACAAGGTCGGCCAGGTCATCCTCCGCGACGAGTACGACAAGTACATCTCCGGAATGCAAACCGGCAAATCGCCCGCCGAAATCGAAGCGCACAGCGACTATCTCTCGGCGTGGGAAGAAGATAAGTACGTCGTCGCCCAGGCCAACATCGTCCTCGACGAAAAAGGCTTCATTGTCGACGATCTGGTCAACGCCCGTCAGGCGGGGAACTTCTCGCTGACGCAGCGCTCCGAGATCCAGTACATGGACGTCAGTCCGAAACAGCTGGTCTCGGTAGCCGCCTCGCTCATCCCGTTCCTCGAAAACGATGACGCCAACCGCGCGCTCATGGGTTCGAACATGCAACGGCAGGCCGTCCCGCTGTTGCGCGCCGAAGCGCCGTTCGTCGGCACCGGCATGGAGAAGGTCACTGCGCGCGATTCCGGCGCCGTGGTCATCTGCAAACGCGCCGGCGTGGTGGACTCGGTTGACTCCGAGCGCATCATCGTCCGCGTCGATGGTTCGGGCGCCCACGAAGGGCAGATGTCGCGCGAAGTCGGCGCCGACATCTACACGCTCACCAAGTTCAAACGCTCCAACCAGAACACCTGTATCACCCAGAAGCCGATCGTCAAGGTGGGCCTGCGGGTGAAAAAGGGCGATGTGCTGGCCGACGGGCCCTGCACCGAGATGGGCGAACTCGCTCTCGGCCGCAACGTGCTGGTGGCCTTCATGCCTTGGCGCGGGTACAACTTCGAAGACGCCATCATCATCAGCGAAAAGCTGGTGAAGGAAGACTACTACACCTCGGTCCACATCGAGGAGTTTGAAGTCGAGGCGCGCGACACGAAGTTGGGACCGGAAGAAATCACGCGCGATATCCCGAACGTGCCCGAAGGCGCTCTGCGCAATCTGGACGAATCCGGTGTTATCCGCATCGGCGCCACGGTGAAGCCGGGCGACATTCTCATCGGCAAAGTGACGCCCAAGGGCGAAACGCAGTTGACGCCGGAAGAGAAGTTGCTCCGGGCCATCTTCGGCGAAAAGGCCGGCGACGTGAAGGATGCCAGCTTCTACTGCCCCCCGGGCATTGAAGGCGTTGTGGTGGATTGTAAGATCTTCTCCCGCAAAGGCACCGAACTCGACGAGCGTTCCAAGCAGATTCTCGAAGAGAACATCGCGCGGTTGCATCGCAACCTGGATGACGAAAAGCGCATCCTGGGTGACGAACGCGCCAAGCGCCTGTCGAAACTCCTCGACGGCCAGATGGTTCTCGCCGACCTGCACGACGAAAAGACCAACAAGAAGCTGGTGGCCAAAGACACCACGCTCTCCCGCGACATTCTGGAGAAGATGCGCTCGCGCGACCTGAAGCGCATGCGTCTCAAGGATCGCGACCCGCATTTGAACGAGCTGATCGACGAAATCGAGGAAATGACCTCGCGCCAGATCGCCGTCCTCGAGAAGATCACCGAAGAAAAGATCGCCAAGCTCAAGAAGGGTGATGAACTGCCCCCCGGCGTCATCAAGACCGTCAAGTGCTACGTGGCGATGAAGCGCAAGCTTTCGGTGGGCGACAAGATGGCCGGCCGTCACGGTAACAAGGGTGTCATCTCGCGTATCGTTCCGGAAGAAGACTTGCCGTACCTGCCCGACGGGCAGCCGGTGGAGATCATCCTGAATCCGCTCGGTGTGCCTTCCCGTATGAACGTCGGACAGATTCTG
>CAMATG010000132.1 GCA_945860645.1 Candidatus Sulfopaludibacter sp. SbA3
TAACGATCTGGCCGAAATCGGCGATGTTCATATCGTTGAAATAGCCGGCCTTGTAGGACGGGAGCCCGAGCCGTGGCTTGGGCGCCGCCGAAAAGCGCATGTTCGGGTCGGCGTCGAAATAGGACTGAACGAGCGGCCGATACGCCAGGTATTCGAACCACCGGGCGCGGTAGGACATCGTCGCTTCCAGAATCTCGTTCCCCACCGTCAGCAGCACGTCGCGCGCGGGCATGCACCCGATCTGCGACGGATGCGTGAAGTCCGGCGTCGTAACCGCTTCTGAGAAATCGATCGCCGTCGGCCGGTCCACGCGGATCCCGCGTTTGCGCATCACCTCGGCAAGGTTGTCGAGCTCGCTATTGGCGCGCGCGATCAACTCGTCGGGCCATTGGCCGCTCTTTCCCTGAATCCCGCCTTCTTCGGGAAAATGATACTCGATTGCCGGTTCGGAGACGGGTATGCAGCCCTTGTTGGCGACACCCACGATGACGTGGCGCAAGGGGTCCCATTCATTCCAGGAATTGACGATAGTTGGGGTAGAACTTTTTAATTGCAAGGGATAGTACTCTCCGGATTTCATGTCGGGAACGGAGCAAAAAAAGTGACAATTTTTTCTGAGCCGGGGCGATACAATAACGGTTACCTCAAAGGGCTGATGCAGACTCAGGAAATAACCACCCTCATCCGGGCATGGGGGGCGGGAGACCGTGCCGCGTGTGACGCGCTGTTCCCGATTCTTTACGCCGATTTACGGCGGATTGCCGCTTCCCATGCGCGAAATCAGGGAACGTTGCAGGCCACGGCGCTGGTGCATGAGTCGTTCCTGGAGTTCGCCAAGGGCGCGAAGAGCGACTGGCGGGACCGGTCGCAGTTCTTTGCTTTCGCGGCTACCGTGATGCGCCGGTTAATGGTGGACTATTGGAGGGAAAAATCGGCCGCAAAACGAGGTGGCGACGCGGACCGAATTCAATTCGATGAGCTGATCCATACGCCCACCGGTGAGTCGTTGGACGTGGTTGGGTTGGACCGTGCGCTGACGCGACTGGCGGAGATGGACGAGCGGCAGGCGCGAATCGTCGAGCTCCGGTTTTTCGGCGGGATGTCGGCGGAAGAAACAGCGGCCTATTTGGACATCTCCGTCCGTACGGTGCATCGCGAGTGGGGGATGGCGAAGGTCTGGCTGGCGAGCGAGTTGCGAGGCTAGATGCCGTTTGGGCGTGCCGCGGGATGGCCGTTATGCGGCTGAGTGACTTGTCGCCACAACGGTGGAAACAGCTACAGCGGATTGCCGGCGAGGTCATGGATGCGCCGCCCGCGCAGCGGGACGCGGTGTTGGAAGAGCAGTGCTCCGGAGACACCGCCCTGCGGTCGGCGGCGCTTGAATTGCTCAAGGACTTCTCGGAGACAACGGGGCTGCTGGGGTTCGCGCCGCCGCTGGCCGCCGGCCTCGGCAGCGTCCGGACCGGAACGCGCATCGGGGCCTACCGGATCATCCGCGAACTGGGCCAGGGCGGTATGGGCACCGTCTACCTCGCCGCCCGCGACGACGGCGCCTTCGACAAACAGGTGGCCCTGAAGACCATCCCCCGCTTTGGCGGGCAGGCACTGTTTGCCAGGGAGCGGCAGATTCTGGCGCGGCTGGAACATCCCGGAATCGCGCGCCTCCTCGATGGCGGCACTACCGGCGACGGCACCCAGTTTCTGGCCATGGAGTTCGTCGACGGCGTCGAGATCACTGCCTACGCCGCGGGCCGCCCGGTGCAAGAAATTCTCGGTTTGTTCTTGCAGGTCTGCGGAGCCATCCGGTACGCCCATCAGAACCTGGTCATCCACCGGGACCTGAAACCCGCCAACATTCTGGTAACGGCCGCCGGCGTGGCGAAGGTCCTGGACTTCGGCATTGCAAAGCTGTTGGAGGACGGCGCCGACACGGCCATGACACAGGCCGTCATGACCCCGGCCTGGGCGAGCCCCGAACAGCGGGCCGGAGCGCCGGCAAACACCCTGAGCGACGTCTATTCGCTGGGTTTGATTCTCTACCGCCTGTTGACGGGAGTCCTGCCAAAGGCCGGAGAGCCGATTGCCCGGCCCAGCCAGTGGCGCCCGGAGTTGGCGGGGGATTTGGACAGCATTCTTTTAAAAGCCCTGGCGGGAGACACCGCGCACCGCTATTCCTCCGTCGAACAGTGCAGTGCCGATATCGAACGGCATCTGGCGGGCAAGCCGGTGGAGGCGCGCAACGGAACGTGGTGGTACCGGGCCGCGAAGTTCGCTCGGCGCCGGAAGGGCACGGTGGGCGCGGCCGCCGCGTTCCTGCTCGTCATGGGCCTGGGCGCTGCGGGAACCTTCACGCAGAAGGACCGGGCGGAACGCCACCTCGCCGACGTCAAGGCGCTGGCCCGCGCCGTAATGTTTGAGTATCAGGACGACCTGGCAAAGCTGCCGGGTTCCACCGGGTTGCGGGCGAAGATTGCGCGCGACACGGTGCAGTACCTGGATCGCATTGCGACCGACGCCGGCAGCGACGATGCGTTGCTTCATGAAGTCGCCCTCGCCTATCGCCGCGTCGGCGAAATCCAGGGCTATAGCCGCGTGGCGAATCTGGGCGCCCCAGACGAGGGAATCCAGAGCTTGCGGAAGTCCGAGGCGCTGCTAAACGGGTTGGCCGCCCGCCGCGAGGCGAGGCCGGAAACGCGTATGGAACTCGGCGTAACGTTGGAACGGTTAGCCAACGTGCTGTCCAACGCCGGTCGAAACGCGGAAGCCCAGCCGGTGGCGGAACGGGCCGTGGCGGCGTTGACGGAGGTGGGCAGCGAGGCCGCGCGCGCCTCTCACACGCGCCCTCGGAGAGCTCTCGGCCATCGTGGAACGCCGTGGGCAACACAAGCTCGGCATCGAACTGGCGCGCAAGGCCGTGCAGTACGCCGAGGGGCTCCGGGCCGAACACCGGGACGAACAGGCGCTGGCGTATGGGCGCCTGGCGGCGGCCATCGCCACCGGGGACCGCGTGAGCCCGGAGGCGATGAAGGCCGTGGCCGCCGGGTTGGCGCTTTATGGGCGCGACGGAGAGGCCTGCGGTCCGGCCGCCACCGCGGAGACGATGTGCCGGCTTACCTATCTGCAAACGCTCGATGTGATGGGGCGGACCCTCTATTACGCCTCGCGCCTGGAGGCGTCGATCGCCTTGAACGAAAAAATTGAACGGGAGGCCGAAGCGCTGGCGCGGCGCGATCCGAATGACCGAACGCTCTTGCGCCAGCTGCGGACGGCCCAAACCCGCCAGGGCCTGGCCTGGCAGTCGATGTACAACCGGGAGAAGGCACTGGAAAAGTACCGGCAGTCCATCGAGACCTCCCGGCGGATCACCGCCTCGGACCCGACAAACTGGGAAGGCGCCTGTCTAACCATCCATAGCCGCGCGAAATATGCGGAGATTTTGATTCAGAACACCTCCCGCGTAGCCGAAGCGGAGGGGGAGTTGAAGCAGGCCTTGGCGCTGTCGGACCGGACGGCTTCGGACAGTTTGCCGTGTCTGGATCAGCGCAAGATCGTGCTGATCAATCTCGCCCGGGTGGCGGAGAAGAAGGGCGATTTGGCGGGCGGCATGCAGTGGCGGCGGGAGACAGTCCGGGTCGCGCGGCGCTATGCGGGCATGACGCCCGGGGAGCCGCTCGGCATGATCATTGAGGCGGGGGCGAACTTCGAGTTGGGACTCGGTGGGCTGGAGGCGGCCGAAAAGTTCGGGGATCGGGCCTACCTGGCGGAGGCCGGGCGCGCGCTGGACCGCTCGCTGGACAATTATAAGGAGCTCAAGGGGATGGGCAATCCGCTGCAATACCAGTTTGACGGGTGGCCGGAGCGGGCGGCGAAGATGCGGAAACGGGTGGAGGCGGCGAACAAAGGGGAGTGACCCTGTTTCGGTGTGGTGAAATTCGACAGGGTGTGCCGGAAAACCCCACACAGGTAAGTTGTTGAATTCATTCACCGGAACGCCAAAGTGTGGGAGAATCCCACAACCCGGCGCCCGGCGCTTTCCGCTAAGTGATTGCGATAAAAGCAGTTCCGGTTTGGCTACCGGAATGCCCTTCTTATAGGCGACTCCCCGCACAAGGAGTCACCTCGGAAGGAGGATTTTTATGGCAGTCCTACTCGCACTCGCTATGTTCCTGGGCTTCGCCCTGCTGGACTGGCTGATCTCTCGCGGCAAAGCGCCCGCTATGGCGCCAGACGCTGTTCCCACGCCGGCGGCGCGCGCCGCTGACTTTGTTTATGGCTTCCACCTCCCCGCCAACCGCAGCTATCACGCCGGTCACGGCTGGGCACTGCGGGAGCGGAAGAATGTGGTCCGCATCGGAATCGATGACTTCGCCGCCCGCCTGGCCGGCAAGATCGACTCGCTCGAACTCCCCAAACCCGGCCAGTGGATCCGCCAGGGCGAACGCGCCTGGAAGGTGCTCCGCAATGGCGTGGCCGCCGAAATGGTGTCCCCCATCGAAGGCGAAGTTTTGGAAATCAACCCCGACGTGCTGAAAGACCCGTCGTTGCTGCGCACCGACCCCTACGGCGCCGGCTGGCTGATGAGCGTCCACGTCCCCGACGAAGAAGGCACCGGCCGGAACTTTATCCCGCGTGACCTGATCCGCCAGTGGATGGAAAACGTCGCCGAAAAACTCTACGCACGGCAACCGGAGTTGGCGGGCGCGGTGGCGGCCGATCCTGGCACGCCGGTGGACGACCTGGCCGCGGCGCTGCCCGGCACGAATTGGAAAGAACTGACCGCCGAGTTTTTCCTGTAGGCGGACGAGGGAGAAAGGAGAATCACCATGGCCAACGCCATCCTGTTCGACAGTACAAAATGCGTCGGATGCCGGAGCTGCGAAAGCGCCTGCGCCGAAAAGTGGGGCAACCCCTACAACGAGAAAATCGCCGCGGAAGAGAAACTAAGTTCTCATAAGTTGACCGCCGTTGTAACGAAGGGCGATAAGTACATCCGCCGGATGTGTATGCACTGTATGGAACCGGCATGCGCGTCGGCCTGCCCGGTGGGGGCGCTCGTGAAGACAGCGGCCGGCCCCGTAGTCTATGACGCCGATAAGTGCATGGGCTGCCGCTACTGCATGACGGCATGCGCCTTTGCCGCGCCGACTTACGAATGGGAGGCCCGCCTGCCCAAGGTGCGTAAGTGCAATATGTGCGCCGAACGGTTGGCCGCCGGCAAGCCAACCGCGTGTTCAGAGGCGTGCCCGAACGAGGCCACGGTCACCGGAGAGCGCGACGCGCTCATCGCCATCGCCAAGGCGCGAATGGCGGAGGCGCCCCAGAGCTACGCGCAAGCGATCTACGGGCTGAACGAAGTGGGCGGCACGTCGGTGATGATGATCGGCCCGGTGCCGATGGCGGAACTGGGCATGCCCGGAAAACTGCCGACGGAAGCACTGCCCGCGTTCACCTGGCGGGCGCTCGAAATGATTCCAAGCATCGTCACCACCGGAGGCGTTTTACTCAGCGGAATCAGCTGGATTACTCATCGCCGGACGGAAGTCGCCCGCGCGGAACGCAACGAACGGAAAGGAGCCCGGCAATGACTGTCGTAACCATGCCTCGAAAACGGTTTTCCCTTTGGAACGTGGTCTTTTACTCGATTCTGGTGACAGGCCTCTGGGTTACCTTCCAGCGCTTCTACGCCGGCATCGGCGCGGTAACTAACCTCTCCGACGCCTTCCCATGGGGCATCTGGATCGGCTTTGACGTCATGTGCGGCGTCGGCCTCGCCGCCGGCGGCTTCACGCTCGTAGCCGCGGTTCACATCTTCAATATCGAGAAGTACAAGCCCATCCTGCGGCCCGCCGTACTGACCGCGTTTCTCGGCTACTTACTCGTCATCATCGGCCTCATGTACGACCTCGGCCGCCCGGACCGGATCTGGCATCCGCTCATCATGTGGAACCCGAAATCGGTGATGTTTGAAGTCGGCTGGTGCGTGACACTCTACACCACCGTGCTGTTCCTCGAGTTCTCGCCCATGGTGTGCGAACGCCTGCGGTGGCGGACGCCATTGCGCTGGTTCCGCATTATCTCCATCCCCCTGATGATTCTCGGCGTCCTGCTCTCGACGCTGCATCAATCCTCACTCGGCAGCCTCTTCTTACTGGTGCCCCACAAGCTCGACGCGCTCTGGTACACGCCTTATCTGCCGCTGTTCTTCTTCGTATCGGCAATCGGCGTTGGCCTGGCCATGACCATCTTCGAATCCTGGCATTCCAGCAAAGCGTTCAACCACCGGCTGGACGGCTCCCTGCTCGAAAGCCTCGGCAGCGTGCTCGCCGTCGTGCAGAGCACCTATCTGGCCATGCGGTTAATGGACCTGACGCACCGCCACGCCTGGGGCCTGCTGGCGCAGCCACGCCCGGAAAACGCCTTCTTCTTACTGGAGATGGCCCTGATCGCGGCGCCGGTGGTCCTGCTGTATCAGAGCCGCGTACGCAACAACGCGCGGGCGCTCTACTGGTCGGCAGTGCTGGTGATTATGGGATTCATGACCAACCGTCTGAACGTGGGCGTGACGGGCATCGAGACCGCCAGCGGCGTCACCTACATTCCCAAGTGGACCGAGGTTGCCGTCACGTTGTTCATCGTCGCCATCGGCGTCGGGCTGTTCCGCCTCGCGGTCACCTACCTGCCGGTGTTCGGCTCGCACGAGGCCGTAGCCACGGAGACGGAGAAGGTATATAGTCAAGGCAAGGTGGAATCGAGGGCGGCCTGAAGGCCGTCATCCCGACCATGAAACTGGCAGTCAAACTCGCATTGGGGTTGATGGTCGCCACCGCTCTGGTCTTTAGTATCTTTGGATGGCAGTTACGCAACGCGCAGTTACGCGGTGCCGAACAACTTACTAACGCCAGTGCGGAACGGATTGGCGATATCATCCGGCGCGGCGCGCACTTCCAAATGCTGCGCAACGACCGCGAAGCGCTGTACCGGATGATCCGGGACATCGGAAGCGAATCTGGTATCCGCCAGATACGAATACTGAATAAGTCCGGCGCCATCAGTTTTTCCACCAAGGAGGGCGAAACCAATCACGTCGTGGATAAGACCGCCGAAGCCTGCTACGGCTGCCACGCCCAGGCCGCGCCGCTCGAAAAACTCAGCCGGAGCGACCGGGCGCGGGTCTTTACCAGCGGCGAAGGCGAGCGCATCCTCGGCGTGATCCTGCCGATCGAAAACCACCCGGACTGTTCATCGGCCGCCTGCCACGTGCATCCGGCGGGAAAGAAGGTGCTGGGGGTCATCGACGTGCAGCTCTCGCTCGCCTCGGCGGACCGCCAGATTGCCGAACAGCAAAGCATGTTGTGGCGCTTCACGGCGGTGGCAAGCGCGGTGCTCGGCGGCCTTTGTTTATTGGTTATCTGGTGGATGGTCTACCGGCCGTTGCGGAACCTGGTGGGGGGCATCCGGCGGGTGGCGGGGGGCAACCTGGAAGAGAAGATCCCGCGCCAATCGCAGGATGAGATCGGTGAAGTGGCGGAGGATTTCAACGCCATGACGCGCCAGTTACTGGCCGCGCGGACGGAGATTACCGAATGGAACCGGACTCTCGAAGAGCGTTCGGAACGCAAGAGCCGCGAACTGGAACGGGCCCACCACACGTTGCTGCAAAGCGAAAAGCTCGCGAGCGTCGGGCGCCTCGCGGCCACAGTGGCCCACGAAATCAACAACCCGCTCTTCGGAATCCTCACCAACGCGCGGTTGGCGCGCAAACATGTGGAACGCTCAGAGCTTTCGGCCGAAAAGAAGACCGATTTGACCGATAAGCTGGCCGTTATTGAGCGCGAGAGCCGGCGCTGCGGGGACATCGTCAAGAACCTGCTGATGTTCTCCCGCCAGGCGCCGCCGAAGCTGGAAGAGGTGGACCCGGCGGAGGTGGTGGAGCGCGCCGTGGCGCTGATCCGCCACACCTATGCGGTGCAGAACCTGGAACTCCATCTGACACTGGGCCACGCCGCGGCGCGCGTGCGCGGCGATGCCGGACAACTGCAGCAGGTGCTGTTGGTGCTACTCGTGAACGCGCAGGAGGCCATGCCGCACGGCGGGCACGTCTGGCTGGAAACCGTCGGGGCCGATGGCGCCGTTGTCATCACGGTCCGCGACGACGGGCCAGGCATCCCGGCCGAAGTGCGCGACCGGATCTTTGAGCCATTCTTCACCACCAAGCCGGACGGCCCGCGGACGGGCCTGGGCCTGGCCATCGCGGCCGGGATTGTGGAGAAGCACGAGGGCACGATCGCGGTGGAAAGCGAAGCGGGGCGCGGTACCCAATTCACAGTGCGGCTGCCGGTAATCGCGCGGGTGGAGGCGCAAACAAGATGAACGGAACGATCCTGATTGTGGACGACGAACCGGTAGTACGGGATTCGCTGGAGCAGTGGTTCGCCGATGAGCGCTACCGGGTGGTAACGGCCGCCAATGGCCGCGAGGCGCTGCAGGCGGCAGCGCGCGAAACGTTCGACGTGGCCTTGCTCGACATCAAGATGCCAGGCATGGACGGCATGGAACTCCAAGCCAAATTGAAAGACGCCGACGCGGAGTTGCCCGTGATCATCATGACCGGCTACGCCAGCGTCGAAACCGCCGTGGAGGCCCTGAAAGCCGGCGCCTACGACTACATCACCAAACCCGTCGACCCGGACATTTTGCTGCACGCCGTGTCCAAGGCCATCGCGCATAACCGGGCGCGGAGGGAGCTGGCGCAACTGCGCGAAAACGTGTTGGAGTTGCTACCCGGGCCCGTGTTAATCGGCAATGCGGCGGCAATGCAGGAGGTGCAGCAGTTTGTGGATATGGCCGCGCCCACCGATTCGACGGTGCTGATCACCGGCGAGAGCGGCACGGGGAAAGAGGTAGTGGCGCGGGCGATCCACCAGCGGAGTTTGCGGCGCAACATGCCAATGGTGGTCATCCATTGCGGCGCACTGACGGACACGCTGTTGGAGAGCGAACTGTTCGGCCACGAACGGGGAGCCTTCACCGGAGCGCAATACCGCAAGAAGGGCAAGTTCGAGGCAGCCGACGGCGGAACGGTGTTCCTCGACGAAATCGCCGACATCAGCCTGCGGATGCAGACCGATCTATTGCGCGTGCTGCAGCAGAAGGAGATTACGCGGGTAGGCGGAAATCAGTCGATTAGCGTGGATTTCCGGTGCATCGCGGCAACAAATAAGCGGCTGGAGGACCTGGTCAAGGCCGGGACGTTCCGGCCCGATCTATACTACCGGCTGCATGTGCTGTGCATCGACCTGCCGCCGCTGCGGGACCACCGCGCGGACGTCCCATTGCTGGCGGAGCATTTCATCCGGCGATTGTGCGCGTCGACGAACCGGGCGGTGCTCCCGGAGATTCGCCCCTCGGCGATGGAGCTGTTGATGGCCTACGACTGGCCCGGGAACGTGCGCGAACTGGAGAACGCGGTGGAGCGGGCGCTGGTGGTCAGCCGCGGTGCGGTGTTCGATGAGTCAGCCTTCTCGTTTCTCGCGCGCGGAAATGGGACCGGCGGCACGACATTGGAGGAGGTGGAGCGGGCCCATATCGGGGCCATTTGGCGGCAGTCGGACGGAAACCACTCGCGGGCGGCGAGGGTGTTGGGCATCGACCGGACGACGCTCTACGCGAAGATGAAGCGCTACGGGATCCAGTGATTCAGATCGTGGGCATCGGCGGGGTGGCGATGGGGACGCTGGACGGGTTGGCGGCACGGGTCGCGCGCGACTTACGGGAGTCCTGCCGCGTCAGAACCGTGGGAATCGACCCGGAGTTTGCGTTTGACCCAACGCGCGGGCAGTATCATTCGACGGCGATCCTCCGCCACTTGGCGGGGTTGGCGGCAGGCGACCGCTTGTTGGGCGTGGCGGCAGTGGATCTCTATGTGCCCATCTTCACGTTCGTGTACGGGGAGGCGCAATTGGGCGGCCCCGCGGCGCTGGTGTCGACCCACCGGCTGCGCCCGGAGTTCTACGGCGAAGCGGCGAATGGAACCGTATTGGCGGGACGGCTATTGAAGGAATCACTCCATGAACTCGGGCACACCTATGGGTTGAGGCACTGCCAGGATTGGAGTTGCCCAATGGCGACCAGCACCGCGATTGAGCGGTTGGATTGGAAGGGGGAGCACTACTGCGATGCCTGCTGGGGGCAGCTGGCGTAATCAGCGAAGCGGGAGCTTGAGCACGTCGGAAAATTCGAGGACCAAGGGGCTGTCAACGAGCTTACCAGGCACCTTGCGCCCGTCCACCACCGCTTCCGCCGCGGTAACGGTCAGCTTCGACGGCGACTCCCATTTGTAGCTCGCCGTCATCGTCTCCGCCGGACCACCGGTCAATTTAGCCGTCCCAGCGATCGTCAGCCGCGTGCGCCCGGTCAACTTGAAGTCCGTCTCAGCCACGCCGCCCTCGTACTGCAGGCCGGTGAACTTGCCAGACACATCGGCGTCAGCGCCAAGCCGCACAGTCCCCGTCGCGCGCAGTTTGCCCGTCCGCCAATCCCCAGTCACCACCGACAAGGTCACCTTCTCGCCCTCCCGCCACAGCGTCGCGCGAACGTTCTCCAAAATCCCGATCCGCTTCGCCTTCACTTCAATCTCAGCCGCGCCGCTCATGGGCCGATCAGCCCCAATGCCCAGCGCGCGCGAAAGAATCCCCGTCCCTTTGGTCAACGGCCCCAGCACCTTCTCCAGATCAGCAATCTCCACCGTCTCAGCATCGATCACCAGACGGTGCGGCCGGGCGGCGTCCACCTCGTAGCGGTAGCTCCCGCTCCAACTCAGCCCGCCCGCGCTCGCGCGCAGAGACGGCATCACCAGACGCTGCTCCTGCCACACCACACTGGCGGCGGCGATCTTCACGGGAACAGCCAGCTCCGGCACCGCCAGCTCGGCGCCGCGCAGTTCCAACTGCCCTTTCCACTGCGGCGAATCCATCCCCTTTTGAGCGACGGCGAGCGTACCGCGGAGCTGGCCGGCGGTAAGGTCCTCCACCCATTCGGCCCGCAAGCCGAGCGCCTTCATCCAGCGCTGCAGCCGCTTCACATCGTGCCCCTTGCTCGCGCCGCGGCACTCCCACGCGGGGTCGGTCAGCGTCCAGTCGCAATCCACCTGAAGCGGCTGGCCGTCCAACTCCAACTTGGCGGGCGCCAGCCGAACAACGCCATCCTTCCACTCAGCCAAAAGCTCGGCCGCTTCCAGCTTGGACGTCTCGCCCCACGACCAATCCAGGCCCGTAACTTTCGCGCTGCCCGAAGCCGGAATCGCGCTCGAAACCCGCCACGCGCCATCCAACGTACCGGCGAGTTTCATGCCGTTAAAATCGGCC
>CAMATG010000133.1 GCA_945860645.1 Candidatus Sulfopaludibacter sp. SbA3
ATCCGCTCATCACTCTGCACCACCAGGAAGTAGACCGGATCCCGGAGCAGGGAATCGTCATCATCGCCACCGGGCCCCTCACCTCCGATGCGCTCGCCCGCGATATCGCCCGCGCCACCGGGGCCGACCGTCTCTATTTCTACGACGCCATCAGCCCCATCGTCGAAGCCGATTCCATCGATTACACCATCGCCTTCCGCGCCTCCCGCTACGGCAAATCCATGGATTCCACCGACGACTACGTCAACTGTCCCTTCAACAAGGAAGAGTACAACGCCTTCATCGATGGCCTGCTCGAAGCCTCCAGCTACGAGCCCCACATCCCCGAAGATAAGACGCCCTACTTCGAATCCTGCCTGCCCATCGAAGAAATCGTCCGCCGCGGCCGCGATACCCTCCGCTTCGGCCCCATGAAGCCCGTCGGCCTCACCGACCCGCGCACCGGCCGCTGGCCCTACGCCGCCGTCCAGCTCCGCCAGGAAAACCTCCGCGCCGATAGCTACAACCTCGTCGGCTTCCAGAACAGTCTGAAATTTGGCGAGCAGGCCCGCGTGCTGCGCCTCATCCCCGGCCTCCAGGATGCCAAGTTCGTCCGCTTCGGCCAGATTCACCGCAATACCTATATCAACGCACCCACCTGCCTCACCCCCACGCTCCAACTGAAATCGGACCCCCGTATCTTCTTTGCCGGCCAGATCTCGGGCGTCGAAGGCTACGTCGAATCCATCGCCACCGGCCTCATGGCGGGCCTCCACGCCATCGCCTGCGTCAAAGGCGCCGCCCCCCGCCCCTTCCCGCGCGAAACCGCGCTCGGTTCGTTGTGCCACTACATCACCGGCGCCGACTCGAAAAACTACCAGCCCGCCAACATCACCTTCGACCTGCTCCCCCACCTCGACGAAGCGGTGAAGAAACAGTTCAAGCACGACAAAAAGGCGCGCCACGCCGAAGTCTGCCGCCTCGCCCAGGTGGCCATGGATAGCTGGAGCGCGTAATGGCGGAACTGTCGACAGAGATCACCAATTTCCTCGACAGCCTGCGCCGCGAAAACGCCTCCCCGCACACCATCCGCAACTACGAGAGCGACCTCCGCCAGTTCGAAGCCTACGCCGACCCGCGCCCCCCGGTGGAGGAAATGGACCTCTACCTTCTCCGCGAATGGGTCTCCCGCCTGTTCCGCGACGAGAAGATGGCCACCAGCATCCGCCGCAAAGTCGCCTCCCTCCGGGCCTTTTTCAAGTACGAAATGCGCCAGGGCATCACCAAAGCCAATCCAGCCAAACTGCTCATTCTCCCCAAACTGCCCAAGACGCTCCCCAAAGTTCCCACCGCCGAACAGGTCAATAACCTGGTCGACGCCGTCGACGACAACGACCTCGACCGCCCCTACCCCCAGCGCGACCGCGCCATCTTCGAATTCCTCTACGGCTGCGGCCTGCGCGTCAGCGAACTGGAGGGGATGAACCTGGAGGACATGGACACCGCCGAACGCTGGATCGTCGTGCGCGGCAAGGGCCGCAAGGAGCGCCAGGTGCCCTACGGCTCGAAGGCGGCCGAGGCACTAGAGCGCTGGCTCCCCGAACGCCACGCGCCCCCGGCGGAGCGGGCGGTGTTCGTCAATTACCGAGGCGGCCGTCTCTCGGTCCGCGGCATCCACAAGATAGTGGCGCTGTATACCCGCCTCCTCGCCGGCGACAGCAGCGTCCACCCCCACACCCTCCGTCACGCCTTCGCGACCCACCTGTTGAGCGACGGCGCCGACCTCCGCGCCATCCAGGAGCTCCTCGGCCACTCCCAGCTCTCGACAACCCAGAAATACACCCAAGTCGCCCTGACCGACCTGCTGGCGGTTTACGATAAAGCGCATCCGAAGGCAAAATAGCGCCAGTCCCAGCGGCACGAGTCTCGCGGGGAAACTCATCGCGCCCGCTTGCGCTTTCGCCCCCCCCGGTCGGGTTCATCGGTAAGTCCCGGACGGGAACCATGCAGCGAGTCCTCGGTAGCCCGCGTGTTTTCGATGGTCACAATGCCGTCACCCGGGGCGGTTGCCGTTCGATAGCTTTGAGCGATTCCGCCGCTTGCAACCTAGTCAAAACGCCGGCCTTCATCGCCGACGATAGCTCGGCAGTTCGCCCGCTCGACGTTCCCGCCATTTCCTTCCGCCTCACGAGCCGTCTCCTGATCGTCCGCGGCTGCCCGGAAGATGCCAACTGCGCCCCTTCTTCTACGAATGGACTGGCCGCGGCCCTCCAACGCCAAGGACCGGATCGAGTAACTACTCCTTCGGCGCGTTCATCAACGCGATCCACAACAGGATCATCGAAAGAAACGTCGCCACCGCGCCGATCACCAGATAATCCAGGTTCCGGTGCGGCTGCGGAATGATCTTCAACAGAATGGCGATCGTCGCGACAAACAACACCGCAATCCCACCGCCGAGCGTCAACCACCGCGAAGTCCGCTTCTCCATTGACTCGATTGTACCCGGCTAGTCGAACTTCTCGGTAATGATCTGCCGCCGGTCCATCCCACGCTCCTTGCACAGCGCGCGCACACTGTCCACCATCTCCCGCAACCCGCAGGCGTACACCTGGACATCCGTTCGCTCGCCCAGCGCCTCCAGCAACAACGGCTGCACGCGACCGGTGGCGCCCGCCCAATCGGGGTCCGGACGGGTCACCGTGGGGATGAAATGTACCCCGGAAAGCGCGCGAAACTCATCCAAAAACAGCAAATTGTGCGCGTTTCTGGTGCCATAAATGAGCGTTATTCGACGGTTTTGCGGCACCTGCAGCATGGCCCGGTAGGGCACAATGCCTGTTCCGGTCGCCACCAGAATAGAGTCCATAGCCGGCTCCCGCCACACGAATGTCCCCAAAATCCCCTTCAGTTCCACCGTATCCCCCGCGCCGAGGGCGAACAAATACGGCGAAAACACCCCGTCCGGCACCAAGTTCAGGCAGATTTCAAACTGATTGTCGCCGCGCGGCGCCGCCGCCAAGGAATAGGCCCGGGTGATCTCCCGGCCGCCGATCTGCGCCGTCAACGACGCGAACTGCCCGGGCTGAAAATCCAGCGCCCCGGCCCCCGGAAGCTCGAATACAAAATGCCGGATCCCAGGCGCTAAGTCCTTGAACCGGATCAACTTCGCCGTCATGCCCGCAGTGCCGCCGCCGCCCGTTCCAGGAGGATGCCGACCAGCGACGGATGGCCGTCGAGCGGCTCCGTTACGTCGATGTGCACCCCTTCATGGATGCCGGTCAGCTCGTCGACAATTCGCGGCAAATCGCGCCGCAAGTGAATGCCCAGCGTCAGGAAATAGGGGATAACGACAATCCGCTTTGCCCCCCGCGCCGCTAACCGCGCCACGGCCTCGCGCAGGTCCGGTTGCGCCATTTCCAGATACGCCGTCTCCACCAGTTCGTAGCCGCCCTCGCGCGCCATCCGCTCGGTCACGCGCATCACCGCTTCGTTCGCCATGGCGACGCTCGAACCGTGGGCGAACACCACCAGCCCGGTCACTCGCCACCCTCCGGGAACGCCGCGCGCAGGTAGTGCACATAGGCCCGCCCGTTCGGTTTGCCGTTGTCGTAGCCATAGGCCACGCGCGCCATGAACACCAGCACGCCCAGGAACGCGGTGTCGGCAAACGGCCCGGCCTCCCGGTCGTTCAATTCCGCCTTGAACGGGTCCAGCTTTTCGCGGAACCGGTCCACGATCCCTTTGGCCACTTCGCCTTCCGGGTTCACATCTTTGCCGTGGCGGTAGGAGGCCACCAGCGCCTCAATGGCCTCGCGAGCCTCTTTATCGGTCGCGTTTGGCACCGGCTTCATCGCATTATTCATGAACGCCGCCATCAACATCAGCACCATTTCAGACCGCTGCAGGAACTCGTCGTCGATCTTCACATCGCGGTGCGGCATCCCGGCTTCGTCAAACGCCCGCTTCTCGTGCAGGCGCGAATCACGCAGGTAGGAACACTCAAACGGGCAGTTGATTGTCACCTCGCGCTCGGTCGCGCAGCACTGCGTGCAGATGTCCTCCCCCCGCGCGGTGCAGTAGCGCTTACCCTTCCGCGCCTCACAAATCGTACATGTTGCCATTCTGGCCATCGTATCATTGCCTAATGCAGCGCCTCGACATCTACCTCAAAGTGGAACTCGAGCTCGACAACTCCGAGCAGCCCCAACGTGTGGCCCGAGAACTGGAACGAATCCTGAAGCGGTTCTACGGCGTCCGTACCGCCGAAGCCACCAACCTGGTCGTGCACGAAGACTGAAACCTACTTGCGCCGGTAGGTGCTCGACGCGCCTTTGGCGTCGGTCATCGTCAACTCGTTCCCCGATACCCGCACCTGGAACACCGATACCGCCTTGGTCGTCGGCTTCCGCACGGGCGAGCCGCCGCAGGTCCGCGAATCGAACGTGCCGTCGGTAGGCGTCGTCGTCAGTTCACTGCCGCGCAGTGTGTACGTCCCGGTAATGTTCATGAAGTAGCTGTTGACGCAGGTCGAATAGGTGAACTGCATCAGGCCGTATTGCTGATAGGTGCCGTCGGGCAGGAACTTGTAGGTCATGTTGTTGCCCGATGGCGGCGCCAGCGCGCCGGTGACGCTGTCCTGCCGCTGAATGGTGGAAATGCGCCCGGTATACCATTCGCCGGTGATCGGACCATCCGCGCCCCGGTTCGACGCGAAAAACGCCATCGCCGTCGGGCGGTACTTCTGATACGAAGCAGAATCGTTCGTTGCGAACAGCATGGCCTCCAATTGCCCGTTGCGCACCCACGCCATCGCCGCCCGGTGCGTCCGCGAACCGTTCGGCTCCTGCACCTCATATTCGGCCATCGCCGCGCCGCCATCGGCGTCGCGCACCTCGCCGCCAGCCACCACTTTCCCGCCCAGGTAGCTCTGCATGCCCTTCGTCAGCCCGGCCCGCGCATCACCCGCGAATGGCTTGGCGGGGGCCATCATGATGACCGCCTCCTCCCCCTTGAAATAGGCCACGGCGCCGTTCTGTTCCTGCTTCCGCCAACCGTCGTTCTCCAGCGCCGTGGCCGCAAATCCAATACCGCAAAAAGTAATCAAAGTCGTCAAAAGTCGCATATATCCACTCACGCGACGCACCCGGCCGGAAAAGCTCACCCCGGCGCGAGTAAACTGGAGAGTGGATGCCTCCTAAAACCCGCACCGTGAGCGCGCGTAGTTTTTTCGCGCCCCGCGGAGCCCTCTCCGAATGGCATCCGAACTACGAGTTCCGCCCCGGCCAGTTGGAGATGGCCGAAGCCGTTGAATCGGCCATCGACGAACGCAAGCACCTGCTGGTCGAAGCCGGCACCGGCACCGGGAAATCGCTCGCCTATCTCGTCCCCGCTATCCTCTCCGGCAAGCGGGTCGTGGTCTCCACCGGCACCAAAAACCTTCAGGAGCAGCTGTTCTTCAAAGACATCCCGTTCCTGCAGCAGCACTTCGCCAACCAGCTTCGCGTCTGCTACATGAAGGGCCGGTCCAACTACGCCTGCCGCCAAAAGATCTACGACGCCGAGCGGGAGCCGATCCTCTCCGGCCTGGAAGAGGTCGCCGATTTCCAGATCATCCGCGAGTGGGAAAAGAACACGGAAACCGGCGACCGGGCCGAGATCAAGACGCTCCCGGAATCCTCCTCCGCCTGGGCCAAGGTGGACGCCCGCGGCGAACTCTGCACCGGCCAGAAATGCGCCCAGTTCGAACGCTGTTTCATCACCGAAATGCAGCGCCGGGCGCTGGCGTCGGACATCATCATCGTCAACCACCACCTGTTCTTCGCCGATCTCGCCGTCAAAGAGAACGACTTCGCCAGCATCATCCCGGACTACGAAGCCGTCGTCTTCGACGAAGCCCACGAGCTGGAAGACGTCGCCGGGCAGTACTTCGGCCTGTCGGTCAGCAACTTCATGATCGATGACTTGCGCAAGGACATCCTTTCGCTCGCCCGGCGAAAGAACCTGGGCACGCCCGATCTGGACCGCGTGTTAATTGCCCTCCAGGACGCCACAGAGCGGTTTTTCGCCTGCTTCCCGGCCCAGGAGGGGCGCACCGGGTTTCAACGCCGTGCGGAGTTCGTGCGGCAGTTTGACGACGTCTACCAGGACCTGCTCTCGTCGCTCGAAATGACCGGTGTGCAACTGCAGATGATCCGCGAGTCGATGGACGAGGTGGTGCCGCTGTTCGGCCGTGCCCGGTCGCTGCAGGAGAATCTGAAGCAATACCTGGAAGGCGTCGCCGAGGACTTCGTCTACTGGATCGAACGGCGCAACCGGGGCGTCTACCTGCAGGCCGTTCCGATCAATATCTCGAACCTGTTGGCCGAGAAGCTGTTCGACAAAGTCCCCTCCACCATCCTCACTTCCGCCACGCTTTCGGTGGAGGGCGGCTTCGACTATCTGATCAAGCGCCTCGGCATCCCCTACGCCCGCACGCTGAACGTGGCCAGCCCGTTTAACTTCCAGGAGCAGTCGCTACTCTACGTGCCGCAGCACCTGCCGGACCCGCGCGACGCCAACTTCCTGAAGACCGCCGCCGAGGAGATCGTCCGCATTCTGAAGCTCAGCCGCGGCCGCGCCTTCGTGCTTTGCACCAGCTATCAGGCCATGCGCAACCTGCACGAACGGGTGACCTACGAAATCGATTATCCGGTGCTGCTGCAGGGCACCGCGCCGCGCAGCGCGCTACTGGAGGAGTTCAAGGCCACGCCCCACGCGGTGCTGTTCGCCACGTCGTCCTTCTGGCAGGGCGTGGACGTGCAGGGCGACCAGTTGAGCTGCGTCATCATCGACAAGCTGCCCTTTGCGGTTCCTAGCGATCCCGTGGTTGCCGCGCGCACCGATGCCGTCCGCCGCGCCGGCGGCGAACCTTTCCGCGACTATCAAATTCCGCAGGCCGCGATCGCGCTGAAGCAAGGCTTCGGCCGCCTGATTCGCAGCCGGACCGACCGCGGCGTGCTGGTCCTGCTCGACAACCGCATCACCCGCCAGCGCTACGGCCAGATCTTCTTCGACAGCCTGCCCGATTACGCCTTCACCACCGAGATCGCGCAGGTGGAAGAGTTCTTCTACCGCCCCTGAAATCTATGTTCGAAGTTCACGTCACCACCATGTTCCCCGCGGCCCACGCGCTGCGCAACTACTACGGCAAAACCGAGCCGATCCACGGTCACAACTGGTGGGCCAAGATCACCATAGCTGGACCGCAGGTCGACTCGATGGGCATGCTGATCGATTTCGTCCCGCTCCAAAAAGAAATGGGCCGAATCATCGGCAAGCTCGATCACCAGTTCTTAAACGAAGTGCCGCCGTTCGACGTCGTGAACCCGTCGGCGGAAAACATCGCGCACTACTTGTGGGAACAGTTCAGCGCTTCCGTGCCTGCCATGCAGCCGGAGTTCGAAGTGACGGTCTCCCGAGTGGAAGTCTGGGAGACCGACAACTGTAGCGCGGTTTACTTGCCGAAGTAGGCGGCGTTCTTACCGGCGAAATCGTTCCATTTCTCGGGCAGATCTTCGATGGCGAAGATGGCCGAGACGGGGCAGACCGGGACGCAAGCGCCGCAGTCGATGCATTCGACGGGGTCGATGTTCAGAATTTCGACCTCATCGAACCGGGCGTCGTCCTTCTTGGGATGAATGCAATCAACCGGGCAGGCGTCAACACAAGCAGTATCCTTCGTCCCAATGCAGGGTTCAGCAATTACGTAAGCCATTGGACCCTTTTTACCACAGCCTTCTCCCTTCCCACAATCGGGCTGGCTAGAATGGGGGCAGCGCTTTATGAAACTCTTTCTTTTCCTGGCGTTCGTTCTGGCCGTGCATGGCCAAATCAGCACTGTTGCGAAACGGATGCCCGGCGGCGCCAGTACGATCGAGGTTCGTAGCGAGGGCGCTGTTGCCCTCTCGGCCGTCGCGATCCGGTATCAACTTGCCGGGCAGGAGGGGGCGTTCTATCAGTACTTCGATGAACTGACGGACGCCGCGCCGCCCAAGACGGAGTTCGTCGTCGAGTTGCCCTACACCCTGCCGCGCGATGGGAAGGGCCGCATTCCGGCCCTGGCCGGTTCGATCGCGAACGCCGCCATTCTTTCCGATGGCACGGCCACGGGCGAGCCGGAGTTAATCCGCCGCCTGATTCTTCGCCGGGCGAATCTGCTGCAGGCCGTGGAAGCATCGCTCGATATGATCGCCGCCGCCGGCCGGCACAACACATCCCGTAGCCGCATGATTGCCGACTTCAAACGCATGGCTGATTCCGTGCATCGCTGGTATCTGCCCGAGGAGCAGCAGACTGGATTTCGCGTGTACCAATCCATCGTCGGGAAACTGACCAACATGGTGGAGGGCCCGGTGGGCGCCGCCTTTCCGCCGAACGAATTTGTGGAACAGGAAACCGCGGCGTTGAACCGGCAACGGACGGTGCTACTGGCGTCGCAACCCAGTTTGGCGGACGTGGCGCAGAACGGACGGTAGGCGGATATACTCTTGAGAATGCGAATTGTCGTTCTCGATGGCTACTGCCTGAATCCTGGTGACCTGAACTGGAATGCCCTCCGCGCGATGGGCGAGGTGGAGGTGTTCGACCGGACTCCGGAGGCGCAGGTTGTGGAACGCGCCGCCGGCGCCACCGTCGCGCTCACCAACAAGAGCCCCTTCTCCGCCGCCACGCTGGCCGCGCTGCCGGAGTTGAAATACATCGGCGTGCTGGCCACGGGCTACAACATTGTCGACGTGGCCGCGGCGCGCGAACGGGGCGTCGTCGTCACCAACGTGCCGACGTATGGCACGCACTCCGTGGGCCAGTTCACGATGGCGCTGCTGCTCGAACTTTGCCATCGCATCGGCCATCACAGCGATCTGGTGCGCGCCGGCGAATGGTCCAAAAATGCCGATTGGAGCTTCTGGCGGAGCCAGCAGGTGGAGTTGGCCGGGAAGCAGTTTGGCGTCATCGGCTTCGGTCGCATCGGGCGCCAGGCGGCGCTGGCCGCGGCTGGGCTGGGTATGAAGATTGCGGCATACGACGCCAATCCGGGCGCGCCGCTCGAAGGCGTCGATTTCCAGTGGATGGGGCTGGATGAGTTGATCGCCACCTCCGACGTCGTTAGCCTGCACTGCCCGCTATTCCCGGAAACCAAGGGCCTCATGAACGAGGAGCGCATCGGAAAGATGAAGAAGTCCGCGTTCCTGTTGAACACCTCGCGCGGCCCGCTGATTGTGGAACAGGACCTGGCCGACGCGTTGAACAACGGCGTGATCGCTGGCGCTGGAATCGACGTGGTGCCGCAGGAGCCACCCGTCGATGGCTCACCGCTGTTCAGCGCCAAGAACTGCATCGTCACCCCGCACATGGCCTGGGCCACGCTCGAAGCGCGTGGCCGGCTGATGGATATCGCGGTGGGCAATGTGCGCGCCTTTGTGGCGGGCGCGCCGGTGAATCAGGTCGGCTAGTTCTTGTCTTTGTAGTCCAACAGGAACTTCCGCCGCTCCTCGACGAACTGCTTCAGGCTCATGTGGGGGCTCGATCCGAAGGGCCCCATTTTCGGGAACGTCGTCTCCTCCAGCACACCTTTTTCAAAGGCTTCGGTGGAGTAGAGCTTGCGCGTGTCCATTCGCACATCGGGCGCGATGCGGGCGTGCATTTCGGTGACGATTGGGCCGAGCTTCTTCCAGTCCAGCCAGTTGGTGGCGATGTCGCGCATGTAGCCCAGGTATTTGGCGCGCAGGGCGGGCACCTTCAGCAGCTTCGAGAGCAGCGCTTTGTTGGGGTCGTCGGCACCGGCGAACGGGTCGAGCGTGGCGTTTTCCGGCGGCGGCTTGAAGCCCGCGGGAGGGCCGCCTGGTCCACCGGGACCGGCAGTGCCGCCGAAGCCGGGAGGGGGGGCAAAACCGGGAGGCGGGCCGTCAGGGCCAAACCCAGGGGGAGGGCCACCGGGGCCGCCTCGTCCGCCTCGTCCTCCAGGGCCACCGGGGCCGCGCCCCATGCCCATCCCCATCATCTCGGCGGGCTCAATCGTTTCATTCGAATCGTGCGGGAAGATGTGGAACTTGCCTTTCTCGTCCAGGTAGATGTTGTAGTCGCTGGCGCGCGCCCAGTAGCCATCGTTGTTGATCAGCGCCTTGTCCAGCGCCAGGAACTTCAGCGTCCCGTCGATGTCGAGGATCGGCTCCAAGGCGGCCTCCAGCTTGTCCACCGGCGTCTTGTCCAACACCTTGCACAGGTTGATCAGCGCCGCCCAACTCTTCGCCGAATCCTTCGTTTTTAACTCATAGAGCTTCTTGTAATCGGCCGGGTTATCGCCAAGGTAGGCCAGCCCCGCTCGGCCCATCGGATTGCCCGGCGTCTTCCACCGCGCGCCCTTCGTCGTGTTCCAAACCTCCTTCACCAGGTCGGAGTTGTACTGCTGCTGATTGGTGTAGATGCCCCAGAACTCGCCGTTGATCACCACCCGCACATGGTTCGCCTTCGGCGCCGGAATGTAGCTGCGCGCAATCATCAGATATAGCGAGGAGCGCAGGAAGGTCGGGTCGCCGTTGCCGTTCAACAGGTTCAACGTGCGATACCCGCCCAGGCGCGCCTTCTCATCGGTGAAATCGACGGAGATATTGATCGACCGCTTCCGCCCCTCCGGCACCATCATGAACGACGACGCGCCGCGAAAGTGTACACCCACGCCGTTATAAACTTTCCCGTCCACCGTCAGCTTCGCCGGGATGTCGACGTCGGTGTGATAGAACGCCGCCATCTCCTTCTCCCAGTCCGGATTTTCAAACTCCAGGAACAGCGTCCGCACCACCTTCGGGTCGTATAGGTTTTCATCGCCGTAGTTCTTCACATCCTTCGGCGACATCTTCGGCCCCGGCTGCGGCGCGGTTTGTTCCCCGCCTCCCATGCGCGGTCCGAACCGGCGCACCGGCTGCGCGGCCAGCTCTTCGCGCGCCGCGGCGCGCTCTTCCTTGTTCAACTTCCCGTCGCCGTCCTTGTCGAACTTCTTCAGGATCTCCCGGCGCCCGCCCATTGGCCCACCCGGCCCACCGAACCCACCGCCCGGCGGCTGCGCCAGCAATACCGCCGCGCCCGCGGCAAGAAACCAACTGACGAACCTGGTCATAGAAGAACCTCTCATTCCGTTTCCGCGTCGCGCACAGTCAGGCGCACATCGTGAATCCCATCCATCCGGTGCAGCCGTTTCACCAGCTCTTCCGGGCTCAAATCTTTGCCGAGATGAATCTCATACGCCGCGTCGAGCGACGTTCCCTGCTTCGCCGTTCCCAGCGATAACAAGCGAAACGTCCCGCCCGCCAACACTTCCTTCAA
>CAMATG010000134.1 GCA_945860645.1 Candidatus Sulfopaludibacter sp. SbA3
GGATCTGGAAGCGTGCCGTTTGCAGGCGCAGCCGGAGGTCCAGGCGGCGCAATCGCCGGTCCAGCACCTCCCAGCGCGTGGTGCTATCGGTCAGCTGTTCGCGCATCGCCTCCTGCAACGATTGCGACGCGTCGTCTAGCCGCTGACCCGCGCGGAACAGGCGCCGCTCGATCACCATCTGCGCCCGCTGTGTTCCCAACTCTCCCAGCCGCCGCGCCGCCCGGGCCAGTTTGAAGCGGATGGCCTGGCCGATGCGCGCCTGCGCCGTCAGCACCTGGTTGTAGATGGCCTCGCGCGATTCGGAGACGATTTCGGCGGCGGCGGAGGGCGTGGGCGCGCGCCGGTCGGCCACGAAATCGGCGATGGTGAAATCGGTCTCGTGCCCGATGGCGGAGATCACCGGCACGGCGCAACGGGCGATGGCCCGCGCCACTTCCTCTTCGTTGAACGTCCACAGGTCCTCAAGCGACCCGCCGCCGCGCGCCACGATGACGACGTCCGCCCAGCCGCCGTCGCTGAAGAAATCCAGCCCCGCGATGACCTGCTCCGCCGCGCCCGCCCCCTGCACCAGCGCCGGAAACAGGCGGATGTGCAGGCCGGGGAAGCGGCGTTCGATGACGTGCAGGATGTCGCGGATCACCGCGCCGGTGGGGCTGGTGACGATGCCGATCCGCCGCGGCAGGCGCGGCAGCGGGCGCTTCCGGTCCTCATCGAACAAGCCTTCGGCCGCCAGCTTTTTCTTCAGTTTTTCGAACGCCGCCTGCAGCGCGCCGGCGCCGATCGGCTCAATCGAGTCAACGATCAACTGATACTCGCCGCGCGGCTCGTAGACTTCAATGCGCCCGCGAACCAGCACCTCCGCCCCGTCGCGCGGCTTGAACTTCAGCAGCCGGTAGGTGCCCTTCCAGCAGGCGGCCTTCAGCGTGGCCCGGTCATCCTTCAGCGTGAAATAGGCATGGCCGGAGGTGGCCAGTTTCAGCCCCGAGATCTCGCCGCGCACGTAGATGCCCGAGTAGGCATCGGTTAAAAGTTCGCCAATTTCGGCCGTCAATTCGCCGACGGTGTATTCGCGGCGGTGCTGTTCGAGGTCGATCATCTGGTCCAATGGGAGGCTCGATTTGCTAGGCTGGTCGAGTCATCATCCCATTCTTCCACGTGGAGGTCCAATGAGTCCGAAGGATGTTCTGGCATTTGCCAACACCGAAGGCGCGCGACAGGTCGATATCCGCTTCACCGATATTCCCGGGCTGCAGCACCACATCACCTATCCGATTTCGCAGCTGACCGAGGACTCGTTCGAAGAAGGATTTGGCATCGATGGTTCGTCGATTCGCGGCTGGGCCGCCATCAACGAAAGCGACATGCTGATCATTCCGGATCCCTCCACCGCCATCATGGATCCGTTCTTTGCCGTGCCGACGGTTATCATGCTCGGCACCATTCAGGACCCGATCACCAAGCAGCGCTACGACCGTGATCCGCGTAACATCGCCCGCAAGGCGGAAGCGTATTTGACTAACTCCGGTATTGCCGATACATGTTATGTTGGCGCGGAAGCCGAGTTCTTCATTTTTGATAACGTCAGCTTCGAATCCAAGCGCCACGCGGCTTTCTATGAAATCGGAGCGGACGAGGGCCAGTGGAACAGCGGCCGCCGAGAGAACAATCTTGGCTACCGGCCTCGCTATCGCGAAGGCTATTTCCCTGTTCCGCCCACGGATCACTATCAGGATCTGCGCGCGGAGATGGTGGAAGTGATGGAGCAGGCGGGCCTCGTGATCGAGTGTCATCACCACGAAGTGGCCACCGCCGGCCAGTCCGAAATCGATCAGAAATACAATACGCTCGTCCGGTCCGCCGATAACATGATGACTTACAAGTACATCGTGCGGAATGTGGCGAATCAGTACGGCAAGACAGTTACATTCATGCCGAAGCCGCTCTATGGCGATGCGGGCAGCGGCATGCACTGCCACCAGTCGTTGTGGAAGGACGGCAAGCCGCTGTTCGCAGGCGACGGCTACGCCGGGTTGAGCCAAATGGCGCTGTGGTACACCGGCGGCCTGCTGAAGCACGCCCGCGCGCTGTCGGCCATCATCGCCCCCACCACCAATAGTTACAAGCGCCTGGTCCCCGGCTACGAAGCCCCGGTCAACCTGGCCTACTCGCGCCGCAACCGTTCGGCCGCCTGCCGCATCCCGATGTACTCGGCCAACCCCAAGGCCAAGCGCGTCGAGTTCCGCCCGCCCGATCCGAGCTGCAATCCCTATCTCGCCTTCGCGGCGATGCTAATGGCCGGGCTCGATGGCGTCATCAACAAGATCGATCCCGGCGAGCCGCTTGACAAGGACGTCTACGACCTGTCGCCGGAAGAGTTGAAGCGCGTTTCGTCCATGCCGGCATCGCTCGAAGAGGCGCTGGCGTGCCTGGAGGCCGATCACAACTTCCTGCTCAAGGGTGACGTCTTCACCGAAGAGCTGATCGAAACCTACATCTCCTACAAGAGCAAGCACGAGGCCGACGCCGTGCGCCTGCGCCCGCATCCCTACGAGTTCTCGCTCTACTACGACATTTAACTCACCACTCGATCCGGTCGCCCGGTAACAGGGCCCCTGTCTCCGTGGGCATCACTTTGTCTCCGCGGCGCAGCGTGAATGTACGTTGCGCCCCGGCGACGCTCTTCGGGTTACTCCCCCACAGCACGGTGCGCGGCTGCCCGTTCACGAAAACCTCCATAGCCAGCGACACCGAACTGCCCTCCGGAAACACCGTGCACCCGCCGGTGCAGACGGTCTTCCCGGTCAACTGTGCCGCCAACGCCGCCATCTCGCCGCGCGAACCCGCGCCCAGCACCACCGCCTTCGCCTTACCCGAGGTCTTGTCCACCACCACCTGAAAGTACAGCCGGTGCTGCCGTCGCCGTCGCTCCTTCTCAGGAAATAGCGCTACCACCGGCGGCTGCTTCGGCGGCCGTCCGGGCAGCGGAACGTGATCTGTCACCGTCAGCCCGCCACGCCCCGCTCGCAGCGCCAGTTTCTCTGTGCCAATGTAGTCGGCGATGGTTCGGGTCGTCGCGCCATCGCGGAAGTAGGCGTTTTCAACTAGAAGGACCATCCCCTCGGTCACGTCCACCCATCCCTTGGAGAGATCCACCACCTGACCCGGCGGCTGCGCCACTCGCGCCGACCGCTGCCACCCGCCACCCAATAAACACGCCAAAAGCATCAAAGTAAGCCGCACGCCCTCATTCTAAGCCCCACGCCCGTTACAATAGGAAGATAGCTTGTCCAACGTTGCTGTCATAGCTGAAAAACCGTCCGTGGCTCGCGACATTGCGAAGGTCCTGGGCGCCACGCAGAAGGGGAATGGGTATCTCCACGGCGGTGGCTACATCGTCACCTGGGCCATCGGCCATCTGGTCTCGCTCGCGCAACCGCACGAGATCCGGCCCGAGTGGAAACAGTGGCGTCGCTACACGTTGCCCATGCTGCCGCGCGAATGGCCGCTCGTTGTCTACGACAAGACGAAGGACCAGTTCGAAACGGTCCGCAAAATTCTCAGCTCCCCCAAAGTCGAACGCATCATCTGCGCCACGGACGCGGGGCGCGAAGGCGAACTGATCTTCCGCTACATCTACGACGCGGCCCAAAGCGACAAACCCGTCGCCCGCCTCTGGATCTCCTCCCTTACCGCCGACGCCATCCGCGCCGGCTTCGACGCGCTGAAGGACGGCCACGAATACGACGGCCTGGCCAACGCCGCCCGCGGCCGCTCCCGTGCCGATTGGCTCGTCGGCATGAACCTCTCCCGCGCCTACTCGCTTGCCTTCGACGAAGAGCTCTCCGTCGGTCGCGTGCAAACGCCCACGCTCGCCATGATCGTGGAGCGCGAACTCGCCGTCCGCGCTTTCGTCCCGGAGGAGTACCGCGAAGTTCACGTCACCTTCAGCCCCATGGGCGTGAAGGGCAAGCCCACCTACATCGGCACCTGGTTCAAAGCGCCGGTGGTGAAGGGCGACACGATGCAGCAGGCCATGCGCCTGCCAGCCGCCACCGATGACGCCAAAGATATCGTGACCCGCGCCAAGAAAGGCGAAGCCCGCATCGCCTCCATCGAAGCCGAAGCGAAGAAGATGGCGCCGCCGAACCTCTACGACCTCACCGAACTCCAACGCCACGCCAACCGCCTCTTCGGCTACAGCGCCCAGAAAACGCTCGATATCGCGCAGAAACTCTACGAAGCCTACAAGCTCATCTCCTACCCGCGTACCGATTCGCGCCACCTCTCTCGCACCGTCGCCGCCGGCCTTCCCGCCGTCGTCCGCGCCGTCGCCCCGCAGTATCCCAACCTCGTCGCCCCCGGTACCGGCGAGCGGCCCTTAAGCACCCGCTACGTCGACGACACCAAAATCTCCGACCACCACGCCATCATTCCCACCGCCACCCCGCCCGGCAAAATGAACCTGATCGAAGAGGAGCGCCGCCTCTACGATCTCATCTGCCGCCGCCTGCTGATGGCCTGGCACGACGACTATTTGACCGACGTCACCACCGTCATCACCACGATCACCAACGCCGATATCGTCGACCACTTCCACGCCGCCGGCACGCTGGTCCGCCAGATGGGCTGGAAGGCTCTGGACGTCGTAACCGAGAAAAAGGGCAAGGAAAAAGACCCCGGCGAACAAACGCTGCCGACCGAGCTCGCCGCCGATCAGCAGCAGGAAGTGGTGAAGGCCGAGTCGATTCTGAAGAAGACCCGCCCGCCCAAGCGCTTCACCGACGCGACGCTCCTCACCGCCATGCAGACGGCCGGCAAGACGCTCGATGAGAAGGAGCTCTCCGACGCCATGAAGGAGAACGGCCTGGGCACGCCCGCCACCCGTGCCGCCATCATCGAAGTGCTGCTGAAGCGCGGCTACATCCAGCGCCAGGGCAAAGCGATGGAGGCCACCGACAAGGGGATTCATCTCATTGAAGTCGTGCATCCGGAAGTGAAAAGCCCCGCCATGACCGGCCAGTGGGAGGCGTTCCTGAAGCGCATCGAGCGCGGCCAGGCGGAGCTCGATCCGTTCATGGAGGGCATCGAGGATTATGTCCGAGAAGTGGTTGGCAAGGTCGGCAAGCGGCCGACGCAAAAGGTGTCCGCGGCCCCCCCGCCCCCGCCGCCCCCGGAACCGCTCGATCTCAGCAACAAGGACCTCCCCACCCTTCTTCGCGACGCCTTCGGCTTCTCCGAATTCCGACCCAGCCAGGAGGCCGTCTGCCAGGCCGTCGTCGATGGCAAAGACGTCCTGCTCGTCATGCCCACCGGCGCCGGCAAGTCGCTCTGCTACCAGTTGCCCGGCCTCGCGCTCGGCGGCACAACGCTCGTCATCAGCCCGCTCATCGCGCTGATGGAGGACCAGGTGGCCAAGCTCCAGGCCCGCGGATTCGCCGTCGAACGCATCCACTCCGGGCGCGACCGCGCGGCCTCCCGCCAGGCCTGTATCGACTATCTCGCCGGCCGCCTGCACTTCCTCTTCATCGCCCCTGAACGCCTCCGCGTCCCCGGGTTTCCGGAGATGTTGGCCAAGCGCAAACCCGCGCTGGTGGCCGTCGACGAAGCCCACTGCATCTCCCAATGGGGCCACGATTTCCGGCCCGATTACCGCACGCTCGGCCAGCACATTCCCTCCCTCCGCCCCGCGCCCGTCATCGCGCTCACGGCCACCGCCACGCCCATCGTGCAGAACGATATCGCCCGTCAACTCGGCCTCGGCGAAGAGGGCAAATTCATTCAAGGTTTCCGCCGCGACAACATTGCCATCGAAGTCGTGGAAGCCGGCCCAAGCGAACGAACCGACCTCGTGAAGCAGTTGCTCGAAAACCCGGACCACCGTCCCGCCATCGTCTACGCGCCCACCCGCCGCCAGGCCGAGGAGGTGGCCGCCGAACTCAAACAGCACCTGCCCGCCGCGCCCTATCACGCCGGTCTCTCCACCGACATTCGCGGTCGTGTGCAGGCGGCTTTTCTCGACGGCAAACTCGACGTGATCGTCGCCACGATCGCGTTTGGAATGGGCATCGACAAGGCCGATGTGCGCACCGTCGTCCACACCGCGCTGCCCAGTTCCGTCGAAGGGTACTACCAGGAAATCGGCCGCGCCGGCCGCGACGGCGAACCCTCCCGCGCCGTGCTGATGCACTCCTACGCGGACCGCTACACGCACGATCATTTCTTCGAACGCGACTACCCCGACGCGAAGCTGCTCGAAAAAATCTTCGGCCTCCTCGGCGAAGAGCCACAGGCGAAAGAGGAGCTCCAACACAAGTCGCGGATCGATCCGGAGGTCTTCGAGAAGGCGCTCGAAAAACTCTGGATCCACGGCGGCGCCATCGTCGATTTTGCCGAAAACGTCACCCTTGGCCGCCCCGCCTGGCGAGAACCCTACAAGGCGCAAATCGCCCAGAAACTCGAACAATTGAACGCCATGCTCCGCTTCGCCGACAACAGCGAATGCCGCATGTGTTCGCTGGTGGCCCACTTCGGCGATCGCAAAGGTTCACTGCAGCCCTGCGGCATCTGCGACTTCTGCGCCCCCGGCGATTGCGAAGCCCAGCAGTTCCGCGAACCCACGACGAAGGACATGTCGCTCGCCCACGCCGTGCTGACGGCGCTTGGCAAGAACGACGGCCGCTCCACCGGCAAGCTCTTCACCGAACTCTGCGGCGGCACCGCCTATGAACGCGACACGTTCGAAGGCCTGCTGAGCGCCATGGCCCGCGCGGGCCTCGTTGAATTGAAAGAGGACACCTTTGAGGCCGATGGCCGCGAGATCGTCTTCCGCCGCGTGCTGTTGATCAAAGCGCCGGACAGCTTCGAACTGCTCATCAAAGAGCGCCCCGAACGCAAGGCCAAATCGAAGAAGCGCGCCGCCACCAAGAAGGCCATGCGCAAGGCCGCCGCCGATGATCCCGCCATCGACGCGCTGAAGAAGTGGCGCGTCGCGCAGGCTAAGAAAGAGGGCGTCCCCGCCTTCCGCGTGCTGACCGATAAAGCCCTGCTCGAAATCGCCAACGACCGGCCGGCGAACAGCGAAGAACTGCTGCAGGTGAGCGGCGTCGGCCCCCGCGCCGTCACCCGCTACGGCGCCGGCATTTTGAAGGTGTTGGAACGCGTCTAGATTTTGCAAGTAGACTATAAGGCCGGATCCCATGGCCAACGTCGACATCGCTCTCTCCGCCGACTTCCTCAATGAAAGCGGCTCTCTCGTCTTCCCCGATATCGGGCTCAGCACCATCGCCGGCAACGCGCGGCTGCAACATCGCTTCCTCCCGGACTACCGCGCCGAGTACACGCCGGACCAGTTGCAAGGCGCTGACGTCGTGCTCTCGCTCAAGCCCAAAGTCACCGCCGCGTCGCTCGAAGGCGTCACGCGTCTGGCCGCCATCGGCCGCTTCGGCGTGGGGTACGACAACGTCGATACCGCCGCCTGCACACGAGCCGACGTCGCCGTCTACATCACGCGCCAGGCGGTCGTCCGCCCGGTGGCGTCATCGATCGTTCTGCTCGTCCTCGCCAGCGCGCACAACCTCGTGTGGAAGGATCGGCTCCTGCGCCAGGGCGAATGGGTCGCCAGCACGCGCAAGCTGGGCAAGGAGCCGCGCGGCCGCGTGCTGGGCACCGTGGGCCTGGGCAACATCGCCCGCGAAGCACTGCGCCTATTAACCCCCTTCGGCTTCTCCGAATTCCTCGCCTACGATCCGGCCGTCACTTCGGCCGAAGGCGTCCGCATGGTCTCACTGGAGACGCTCTTTTCCGAGTCCGACTTCGTCCTCATCAACTGCCCGCTGATGCCGCAAACCCGCGGCCTGATTGGTGAGTCCTTGCTCCGCCGCATGAAGCCAGACGCGGTATTCATCAACACCGCCCGCGGCCCTATCGTTGATGAATCGGCTCTCACGAAAGTCCTGCAGGAAGGCGCCATCAAGTGCGCCGCGCTCGACGTCTTCGAACAGGAACCGCTCCAACAGGGCTCCCCGCTCACCGGGCTCGATAACACCATCCTCACCAGCCATTCGCTCTGCTGGACCGAAGAACTGTTCCGCGACATGGGCCGGGAATCTTTCGCGGGCGTGCTGGCGCTGGCCAATGGCGACGCGCCGGTCAACGTCGTCAACCCCGAAGTCCTCACCCGCCCCGGCTTCCTCGCCAAACTCGCCCAACTGGGGATTGCCTAATGACTCTCCGCCAAAAACTCAAGTCCGGCGAAACCGTCTTCGGCCAGATGATCCTGGAACTCTTCACCCCCGGCGTCGCCCCGCTCCTGCACCACGCCGGGCTCGACTTCGTCATCTACGACATGGAGCACGGCCGCTGCGGCTACGAACTGCTGAGCCAGATGGTCACCTCCTGCCGCGGCACGCGCCTGACGCCCATCGCCCGCGTGGCCGATGTCTACGCCCACCCCATGGCCCGCCTGCTCGACATCGGCGCCAAAGGCGTCATGATCCCGCGCCTGGAGACGCCGGAGCAGATGCAGGACGCCGTGGCCCAGTTGAAGTATCCGCCCGCCGGCCGGCGCGGTGTGGCGCTCGGGTTGGCCCATGACGACTACCACTCCAAAGGCGCGCCGTACTTCGAACAGGCCAACGATGAGACGGTGGTCATTGCCATCATCGAGACGCCGAAGGCGCTCGAAAATCTGGACGCCATCGTCGGCACCCCGGGCCTCGACATCGCCTGGATGGGCCACTTCGATTTGACGGTTTCGCTCGGCATTCCCGCGCAGTTCGATCACCCCATTTTCCTCGACGCGATGGACTCACTCGTCGCCTCCTGCCGCAAGCACGGCGTGGCCGCGGGCTTCCTGCCGGGCACGCCCGCCGACATGCAGCACTGGCTGGCCAAGGGCTTCCGCGCCATCAGCCTCGGCAGCGACGTCGGCGTCTACTCGCGCGGCCTAACCGACTTCCGCAAGGCCGCGCTATGATCCATCTCGTCTGGCTCCTGGCTGCGGCGGTATTGCTCGCCCAACCCAAACCGCTGGTCTATCAGAAAGCCCGCAGCCAGGCGCCGCCGCTCACGATGGAAATGGTCACGCCCGATGGCCCCGGCCCGTTTCCGGTGGTGTTGCTGGTCCACGGCGGCGGCTTCAATGGCGGTTCGCCTGAGTCGATGCGAACCTTCGCGGCACAGTTGCGGCGGTCCGGGCTCGCCTCCGCGCTGGTCACCTACCGCCTCGCGCCGCGCTTCCAATTCCCAAGCCCCGTGCAGGATCTGAAAGCGGCCGTGCAGTACCTGAAGGCCAACGCCGCCACGCTCCGCATCCGGCCCGATCAAATCTGCGCCGCCGGTCAGGAAGCGGGCGCCACGCTCGTCGAACTACTGGCCGCGCAGGAGCCGTTGCAGTGCGCCGTCGCCTTAGACGGTATCCCCGGTACGCCCGCGTTCCTCGGCACCACGGAGCCCGTTCCCGCCGCCGATCCCGCCAACTGGCGCACGCCCACGCCGACCCTCCGCTCGGGCGACCCCGTCCCGTTTCTGAAGAAACACCTTCTCGCGGCGCCCGATCGCTTCACCGTTCTCGCCGCGGATCACGGCACCGGCGCCGAACTGCTCGCCCTCGGCTGGCCTTCCGGCCGCGTCCTGTGGCGCGTGCCCAATGGCACGGGGCTTGATGTCCAGGCGCTCCCGCAAGGGCACGTGCTGTTCACCGATCATGCCGCCCACAAGGTCATCGAAATCGACGCGAACCAGAAGACCGTCTGGAGCCTCGGCGCGGAGGTCGGCCTGCACACGCCGTTCAGCGTGCGGCGCCTGGCAAATGGCAACACGCTGGTCACCGATTCCAAAGGCGCCCGCGTCACCGAGTTCACCCCCGATGGCAAGACGGCCTGGCAGTGGGCGCGGCCCGACCTCGAACCCATGTGGCCGCGCATGTCCCGGCCCACGGAGAAGGGAACGGTGCTGGTGGCCTTCCAAAAGGGTGGCACGATCTACGAGATCGACCGCGCTGGCAACACCGTCTGGCAGTTCCAGATTGACCCGGCCCGCCTCCCTTATCAGGGCCTGCGCCTCGCCAATGGCAACACGCTCATCGGTCTCGTCGATCCCGGCGAAGTCATCGAGGTGAACCCCGCCGGCAAAGTGGTCCGCAGCATCGGCGGCGCCGCCAGCAAGATCCGCCTGGGCTGGATCGCCGGCATCGCCACGCTCCCCAATGGCGGCCTCATGATCGCGGACTTCACCGCCCGCCGCCTGGTCGAAGTCGACGCCGCCGGCAACCTCGTCCACGAACTCCGCGACCTGCCCTGGAACATCGCGAGCATCGCTATTCAATGACCCCTTCGCCCCGCCGCTGGCTCATGATCGCGCTCGTCTTCGCGGCCACCGTGATCAACTATCTGGACCGCCAGACGCTCTCCGTGCTGGCCCCGGTGCTGCGTCAGGAGTTCGGGCTGTCGAACGTCGATTACTCCCGCATCGTCAGCGCCTTTATGGTGGCCTACACCATCATGAACGGCGTCTCCGGCCCGATGATCGATCGCATCGGCACGAAGCTCGGCTACGCGCTGTGCGTCGCCTGGTGGTCGGCCGCTTCCATTCTGCAAGCCTTCGCCACCGGTGGCGTGTCGCTGGCCGCTACGCGCTTCCTGCTGGGTATGGGCGAAGCGGGCAACTGGCCCGCCGGCATTCGCGTGGTGGCCGAATGGTTCCCGCTGCAGGAGCGCACGCTCGCCTCCGGCATCTTCAACAGTGGCTCGGCGGTGGGCGCGCTGGTGGCTACGCCGCTGGTCGTTTACCTCTCGCTCCACTATGGCTGGCGCGCCGCCTTCGTCGCCGTGGGCCTCTCCGGCCTGCTGTGGCTGGTGGCGTGGTGGTCGCTCTACGATACGCCGCCCGGCCTGCCGCCGGAAACAGAGCCGCCGCTGCCCGTGCTCGACATGCTGCGGATGCGCTTTATCCGTGGCTTCCTTGTGGTCAAGCTGTTCTTCGATCCGGTCTGGTATTTCTACATCTTCTGGTTCCCCGAATACCTGAAGAACGGCCGTCATATGGACATGGCCGAGATCGGCAAGTATGGCTGGATCCCGTTCCTGGTGGCCGACGTGGGCAACCTCGTTGGCGGGTGGTTTTGCGGCTGGCTGCTGCGCCGTGGGGTGCCGGTGAATCTGGCGAAGAAGGGCACCGTGGCGCTGGCGGCGTTGTGCATGACGTCGGCCATTCCGGCCGTCTTTGTCGACAGTGTCTGGGTCTCGATGGCGTGCATTTCGCTCGCCATGGCCGGCTACACCGGCGCCAACGCGGTACTGCTATCCATCCCGGCCGAC
>CAMATG010000135.1 GCA_945860645.1 Candidatus Sulfopaludibacter sp. SbA3
GCGGCTCGGTCACGGAGGTCTCCCCGTCACACGAAAGCCCCGCAAACAACACACAGCTCTTCACCTGTGCCGACGCCACCGGCGTCTCATACGCAATGGCCTTCAAATCCCGCGTGCCGTAAATCGTAATCGGCGGGTACGTCCCGTCCACGGCTTCAATCCGCGCGCCCATCTGCGCCAGCGGCGTCATAATCCGCTTCATCGGCCGCCGCGAAAGCGATTCATCGCCGAAAATGGTCGAAGCAAACGGCTGCCCCGCCAGCACCCCGCTCAGCATCCGGATCGTCGAACCGGAGTTCCCCGCGTCCAGCTGGCCCGCCGGCGCCTGCAACCCGCGCAACCCGCGGCCATGCACTTTAATCTCGCCGTCTCCCTTCTCCACCACAATCCCAAGGGACTGTACACAGCCCAAAGTGGAGTGGGGATCCGCGCCTGAAGAAAAATTCTTCAGCGTGGTCGTCCCCTCCGCAATCGCGGCGAGAATGGCGTATCGATGGGAGATCGATTTATCACCGGGGAGGCGGATCGCGCCGCCAAGCGCTTTCGAGGGAGCAATTCGAACCTGCATGGGCAATCTCTTATTGTAACGGCCAAACAAGCCGCCGCTGCCCATGCAGCCAGAAAATCTCTTATGCCGTGGCGGCGTAAGCCGGCATCGCGTACGTCAACAACGGACGCACCGCGCGATACCGCTCAAACCGGTAGCCCACGCCAAACACCGTCTGGATGTAGGTGTCGCCGAACTCGCCCAGCTTCCGGCGCAGCCGCCGAATGTGCACGTCCAACGTCCGCGTCCGCGTCCCTTCGCAGTAGCCCCAAACGGTGCTCAGCAGAATGTCCCGCGGCACGATTTCACCGGCGTTGCGCGCCAGCATCGTCAGCAGCTCAAACTCTTTGCGAGTCAGGGTCAAACGGCGGCTGTCCAGCTCCACCGGCCCGGTTTGTTCGATCGAAAGGTGTTCATCGCGGTACATCGTCGTGCGCTCCATGACGGTAGATTATGGGAATTCGCGATGGAGGTCGTTCGCAACTTGTAAAAAAGTTGTAAAAGCCGAAAAAGGACTATTTAATTTTCTTCAGGAATTCATACGCCCGCAGCCGCACCGCCTCCGGAAAGTCATGCTCCGCCTCCGGATGCTCCACCACCAGCCGCCCCTTCCCGAACCGCCCCGCCACCGCCCGCGTCACGTCATCCACCCCGGAAACCTCAAAATTCGCATCCCGCGTCGGTGCGTTCACAAACACCGCCCGCCCCCCGATCGCCCCAAAAACATCGGTGAAATCAAACGGCACCTTCGCCGGGCTGTTCCCGTACAAATCGTTGATCCGCGGCATATACCGCGTCGACGTCCAGCCCTTCAGATTCCCGCCATAATACTTCGCAAACGCCGTAAACCCGCAACTGGTGACAACGGCCCGGATCCGCTCGTCAAACGCCCCCACGAACAACGCGTTGTGCCCGCCCAGCGAATGACCAATCGCCACAATCCGCCGCTTGTCCACCCGCGGATGCCCCGCCAATAAATCCACTCCCCGCGTGTGATTCACAATCCCATACATCGTCCCGCTCGCATACCCCCGTCCATACACTTCCTTAGCAAAATCCGTCGCATCATCCCCAAACGAAGGATAATCCGGCGCCAACACCACCCACCCCCGCTCGGCCAGCTCCCGCGCATACTGCAAATTCGCCTTCCCGCCCAGCCCCGCCGGCTCGTCTTTCCCAATGCGAGTCGTCTGATGCAACGCCAACGCCGCCGGCCTCCGCCCGCCCCGCTTCGGCACCAGCAGCCACGCAAACACCTTCCGCCCCGCCTCCGGCTCATACGTAATCTTCGATCGCGTATACGTCCCCGCATCCTCCGTCGCCAACGTCACCACCCCCAGCCCCCGCGCCCGGTCCAACCGCGGCATCGGCCCCATCGCCGCCTCCATCTTCGCCAGCAACTCCGCCCGCCCCTGTCCAAATGCAGGAACAACCAGCAACAACAACCAGACAATTCGCGCGATCTGTGGCATAAATATCTCCAATGCGGTTCTTCCTCATCCTAACCCTTGCCACCCTCGCCCTCGCCGCCCAGCCCAATAGCTACGTCGCCCCCCGCGCCCCCCAGCCCATCACCATAGACGGCCGCCTCGACGCCCAGTGGCAACAAGCCCCCTGGACCTCGCTCTTCCTCGACATCGAAGGCCCGCAAAAAACCAAGCCCCGCTTCCAGACCCGCGCCAAAATGCAGTGGGACGAAAAGTACTTCTACATCGCCGCCGAACTCGAAGAACCCCACGTCTGGGGCACCCTCACTAAGCACGATTCCGTCATCTTCCACGACAACGATTTCGAACTCTTCGTCGACCCCAACTCCGACGCCCACGAATACTTCGAATTTGAAATGAACGCCCTCAACACCACCTGGGACCTCTTCCTCCCCAAGCCCTATAAAGACGGCGGCTCCGCCGACAACGGCTGGGAGATCCCCGGCCTCCGCACCGCCGTCCAGGTGCAGGGAACCATCAACAACCACACCGATACCGACAAAGGCTGGACCCTCGAAATCGCCATCCCCTGGCAGGCATTCGGAAAGGCCGCCCACATGTCATTACCCCCCAAGCCCAACGATACGTGGCGCGTCAACTTCTCCCGCGTCGAATGGCATCACGAAATCCACGAAGGCAAGTACCGCCGCGTCCCCAAAACGAAGGAGGACAACTGGGTCTGGTCACCGCAAGGCAAGGTGAACATGCATCTCCCCGAACACTGGGGCTATGTGCAGTTCGCCGAAAAACCCGGCACCCTGGCCGCCGACCCAACATACCCCAGCCGCCTGCGCCTGCAAGCCTTCTATCAGCGCCAATACGACTACCGCAAGGCCAACAAACGCTGGGCCACAGCGAAAGAACTGACCCCCGAAAAGGACATGGACTTCCAGCCCACGCAAAACACCTGGCGCGCCTGCCTGGCCAACCTCTGCATCCAGCAGGACGCAAAAGTCACCCCGCGCTAGCCCAATGCGGCTCTTTCAGTTTTCCCCATGGCAACCCAAACACCCACGGGGACACCCGCACGCCGAGCGCGACAGCGCGCAGGCCGGGTGTCCCCAGACGCCACACTCGCCCGCCAACGCCCCCGCAACCCAGCCTGAAAACTAAAGCGCCTTAACCGGAATCCCAGCCCCGTGCAGCTTGGCTTCCATGCCACCCCGCGTCAACCGCGAAGCGTCATACTCCACCACAATATGATCCAGCGAAGGCTCCACCGAAATCCGCTGAAAACCATAAATACCGTGCGCATCGGAGATGCGCTTCATCAGAGTCTCGTCCAGCGGCCGCAGCAACTCGTAGCGCAATTGAACCTTAGTCATACGGCTCCAGCATACCAAGCCCTAATTCACCGCTAGCGCCGCCTCCAGAAACGGGTCCAACTCCTGCGATGCCTCCCCCCACGTCCACGGCACCACCACGTCCGGCGTCAGCGTCTCCCGGTCGGCCTGTACCGTCCCCCGGAACGCCCTCGTCGAATACTGCCCCCGCAGCCCCGAATTCGGCAGCGTGAACCCCAGCACCTCGCCAAACCCCGATGGCCGTCCGCCCGTCGGCTCCCCCACCGAAACATACCCCGCCCGCATCAAATCCGCCACCGCGCTCAACCCGCTCGAAAACGTCTGCCGCCCCGTAATCACCACCCGCTTCACCCCCTCCGGTACCACCGGCAACAGCCGCCCCAGCACCCGGCTATCCCCGCCGCCATTATTCCGCACGTCCACAACAAACCGCTCCACCGCATGTGCCCCGAACGCCGCCGCCATCTCTTCGCGGAACCGCGCCGCCGGCATCACCGGCATCTCCACGCAGCTGTTGTATTTGAAGTAGAGCGTGCGGCTCTCCGGCAGATACGTGAACCAATACGCCACCCCGCCATACCGCGCCCACAACGGAAACTTCGGCTGCGCCAGAATCGGCCCCGCCGTAATGCCAGCCGGCGCCACCGCTGGCACCAGCGCCTCCCCGTTCAACGTCAAAGCGTTCCGGTTCAACTGCACGCCCAAATTCACCAATATCTCCGGGCTGATCAAATAATTCGGCGCCTGCGCCCGGAACCACCATTCGTTCTCATAGCTCACATACGGCCGCAACTTCTCCACCACCTCTGCCATCGCCGTGTTGTCCATCTGCGCCAACACCGTTCCAATCAACCCGGGCTGATCGGCCGGCATCCCCGTCACCACCCAGCCCTCGTTGAACCACTGCACTCGCAGCGGCAACGAAGTAAACAACGCCGACGACCGCAAGTTCAACAACGTATGCGCGTCCCCCGCAAACGCCGTAATCCGCGCTAACTCCATCGCCACCTGCGTATCCGTCATCCCCGGAATCCGCTCCCGCAACCCCGCCACGGCCTCGTCCCACTGCGCCGCCGGCACCCGGGTGTACAGGTTCGGATGCCGCGCCTGCAGCGTCGTCACCAGGAAGTCCAGGTCCGCCCGCCATCGCTCATCCCGGGGCGTCTGGGCAACTAAACAGGGCGCCGCCAGCAGGGCAGCAACAACGAGGAGCGTCCGCATACGCACAGAATGCGCAATCGCACGCTCCCCGTCAACCCCTTTAGCCCCAAAGTTCATCGATCGGCTTATACAACCCGTCATTGGCATATGGGACATACTCGAAACCCCGCCCAAACGGATCGTCATACCGGATGTTCGTCCAGTTGATGCCCAGCGCCGAATAGATCGTCGCCTCCACATCCTCCACACGCACATCCCGCTCCCCGCTCCAGCCCCACTCCTCCGTCCGCGCGCCCGCCGCATCGGTCGAACCTATCGCCTTCCCACCCTTCACGCCGCCGCCCGCAAACATCACAAACTGCTGCGTGTAGTGGTCGCGCCCGGCGGTTGCCGACAACGGCCCCACCGTCCGCCCGAACTCGCCCATCATCACAACCAGCGTCTCCTTCAACTGCCCGCTCGCCTTCAAATCGGCCAGCAACGCGCCCAACCCGTCGTCCAGCACTTTCCCGTTCGAAAAAATCGAGGTCTGCCCCGCCTGCGTCGAATAGATGTTGTTATGCATGTCCCATCCGCCCAACGACACCTGCACATACCGCGTGCCCATGTTGGCTTCCAGAACCTGCTTCGCCGTCAACAGCGCATTGCCGAAGGACGTGTTCCCATACCGCGCGCTATCGGCCGTCGTGTACTTAAACGCCTTATCCACCGCCGCGTTGTACATCAACCCCCGCGCCGCCTGATAAAACGCCCCAAAATCGGTCATCGCATCGCCATACGGCGAATTCACCCGCAGCGGATTATCCAGCCCCTGCATCAACTTGTACTTCGCGTCGAACCGCGTCCCGCCATCGGCATTGGTCGTGTTCGGCAGCCCCGCCGTGCTCGGCGTGAACTTAAACGGCTCATAGGTCGCCGGCAGATACCCAGCCCCGATCGCCCCATCGGAATTCAACGCCAAAAACGTCGGGAAGATCTGGCTCGGCGTCCGCTCACTTTTCTTCTCAATCGATACAATCGCGCCCATATTCGGCGCCACATCGCCCAGCACCGCCGCCGGGTTCCGCCCAATCTGCACCCACGTCTGCGACAGCGTATGCTGCGCCGCCCACGCCCGCGCCGCCCGCACCACGGCGATGTCGTCAATCTGCCCCGCCAGCTTCGGAAACACGCCCGTGTTCCACTGCATGCCCTTCAACATCGCCGGGTTAAACGTCTTCGGCGTAATCCCGTCGGTCATCTTCAAATCAAACGTGTCGATATGGCTCGGCGCGCCCGTCAGCAGAATGAAGATCACGTTCTTCGCCGTGTTCTTCGTCTTCACATTCTGGCCCTTGATCGTCTGCGCCTGCACCGCCGGCGTAGCCAGGAAACTCCCCGCCACCCCAGCCCCGGCCAGCCTGAAAAAGTCCCGCCGGCTCCCCGCCGGCCGCGCATAGAACGGCACATGCGGATGCGGATTCTTCGCCACAAACTGTCGAAATTTCTCTTCGTTATGCATGGTCGTGTTCTCCCGTTTGCCTTAGTAATTGAAGAAAAAGTCGACTTTGTTATAAAGCGACCACAGCAAATTCTCCGCCGCCTGCGTCCGGTTGCCCGACGTCAACGCCCCCACCGCCGTCGCCCGTTCACTCTCGTTCGGCAACCGCGTCAGCACCGCCAAATACAGGCTCTCCACCAGCTCCCGGTCCGTCTTGTTGATGTGCCTCCGCAGCAGGCTCTCCTGCCCCGCCGTCACCGACGATCGCGTCCGCGTCATCACAAACGCATTGTTCATCAACGTCAACGCCTGCTGGTCGCTGCCGTCCCGCCGCCGCAGCGTCTCCTCCCGGTCGCCCGGGTAGAACGGATTCAAAAACCCGGCCGCCCCGCCCCGCGACGAAGGACTCGTCGTCTGCATCGCCCACTGCACCACCCGCGTCTCCGCCGCCGGCCCGTTCGGTACCCGTGTCGTCGTCGTCATCGTCACCGGTCCCGGCACGTTCGACGTCTGCGCCACCGCGTCGTAAATCTCCTCCGCCCACAGCCGCTTCACCAGCCGCCGCGCATGCAGGCTCTCCCACGTCGGGTCCCACTGCCCGTCATACTGCGCGCTCAACTGATACGCGTCACTCGTCGCAATCCGCCGCATCAGCGCCTTCAAGCTATACCCGTTGTCGATAAAGTCCTGCGCCAGGTCGCGCAACAGCGCGGCATTCGACGGCTGCAACGTCCACGGCGCCGGCGGCGGATTGTCCGGGTCCAAACGATCCGGATCCATCTGGTTCACCGGCTCCACCAGCCCCCGCACCATCAGCTCTTTCCAGATGTAGTTCACCGTCGCCCGCGAAAAATTAAAGTCGGTCGTCACCAGCCGCGCCGCCGCCGTCCGCAACGGCTCCCCGGCATTCGGCCCCGCGCCTTCCCCAAACGGATACACCGGCGCTACCACCCGCGTCGAACCAATTGGCGTCCGCGGCGGGCGGTTCCCCGTCGTCGTGTTCAGCGCATACGTCCCCGTCCGCGCCGTCGCCAGGCTCCAGTAGTAAATGTTCGGATCCGGCCGCGCCGCCCGGTCCTGCTGCGCCATCGTCGTCTGCGCAAAAAACGCCGCGAACCCGTACGCCTGCATCCGGCTCGAATTCTTCCCCCACAGGCTCAACGTGTCCACATGCCCGCGCCCGTTGTGGCAAACGATGCAGTTGAAGTGCGAATTACCCAGGAACGTCTCCGCCGTCGCCGACGCCATCTGGTCGTAGTTGTCCTGCGCCGGTCCGCCCGTCGTCCGGTTCCCGATCTGCCAGTTCAACTCCCCCTGCGTCCACGTATTCGGCCCCTCGGCCGCAATCAGCTCAAAAGCCATCTTGTTGTAAGGCTTCTCATCCCGCAGCGATTTCACAATCCAGCTATAAAACGCCTCTCGCCCCTCCGCCCGCCGCAACGTCCCCGTCGCTCGGATCTGATCGGTGTTCTTATACAAATCGCCAAAGAACATCGCCCACTTGTCCACCCACTCCGGCGACGCCAACAACTCGTCCACATACTTCGCCCGCTTGTCGGGGTCCCCGTCGCTCACAAACGCCGTCACCCGCTCCGGCCGCGGCACCCGCCCCGTCAGGTCCAACGACGCCCGCCGAATGAACTCATAATCCGAAATCCGCGCCGCCGGCTGCACGCCCTTCGCCTGCAAAACCCCGAAAATGTGCCGGTCAATCACATTATTCGAATCCGACGCCTTCTGGTTCGCGTACGTCCGCGATCCCCCTGGCACAAACATCCGCTGCCCGCCCAGCCGCGAAACAATCTCTTCCGTCTCCTGCGAAAACGACGCCCGCCCCGCCCGCGCCACTCGCATCGCCTCCGTCATGAACTCCGCCCGCTTCACCCCGAAAAAAACACACTCCGCGTGGTCACCAGTGATTTCCGCATCCTGCGTCTGTCCCATTACCAAAGTCGCTCCGGAAAACAGCATTCCCAGCAGCGCCGGATAAGCACTTCGTTTCATCTGGATTGGTCCCCTAATTGGTTTGGCAACACCCTTGCCCCGTTGGCGCGCCAGGTTCTTCATGAACCACGGCGGGCATAGCCTTGATTCTAAGGGATTGAACCCCCTCCACCTACGCAAGTTTCTACTCTAGGTAAAAAATTGCAAACATCTCCCCTGGAACCCCTACCACCTGCAAGTCAGTTGCGCCTGTAAATCACTGAAAACATTGCGCATCCTCTGTTACACTCAGGAAAGTGTTAGCCCCCCGGCCCCTCGCCTTCCTAGCCCTCCTACTCCCCCTCTCCCTGTTCCCACAACAGCCACTCACCCTCGCCTCGGCCATCCGCGAAGCCATCGAAAAGCACCCCCTCCTCGCCGCCGCCGATGGCCGCGTCTCCACCGCCCAGGGCCTCCTCGAACAGGCCGCCCTCAAGCCCAACCCCCGCCTCACGGTCCAGCTCGAAAACCTCCGCGGCGGCTGGCAATCCCCCTATCGCCCCCTCACCGATAACGACCACTTCATCTACATCACCCAAACCCTCGAAACCGCCCGCAAACGCGAACGCCGTACCGATCTCGCCACCGCCAACAAAGAACTCGCCGCCATCGCCCGCGACATCCTCGCCCAGCGCATCGCCGCCCAGGTCCGCGAAGCCTTCTGGTCCGCCGCCGGCGCCGCCCGCATCGCCGCCGTCTACAACGAAACGGTAACCAACTTCGCCCAAACCGTCGCCTACCACGAGGTGCGCGTCAAAGAAGGCAACATGGCCGAAGCCGATCTCATCCGCGTCAAACTCGAAAACGAGCGCCTCCGCCTCGCCGCCTCCGGCGCCACCCTCGCCGCCGAAAAAGCCGTCATCAATCTCCAACGCGAAATGGGCCGGACAGTCTTCGAAGACAATCTCAAAATCGCCGACACCCTCGACGAAAAATCCCAAATCCCCGCCGAAAACGTCGACGAAGCCCTGAACCGCCGCGCCGAAGTCCGCCTCGCCCGCCAGGGCGTCGCCGCCTCCTCCGCCAACGAACAACTCCAAACCGCCCTCGCCCGCCCCGATTTCGATCTCTCCGCCGGCTACAAACGCACCAACGGCTACGACGGCCTCCTCGCCTACCTCAACATGGATCTCCCCTGGCGCAACAAAAACCAGGGCAACATCGCCGCCGCAGCCGCCGAAGTCCGCGTCGCCCGCTCCAACGTCGCCGCCGCCGAAGCCCTCGTCCGCGCCGAAATCCGCGCCGCCTACTCCGCCTACCGCCTCCGCCAATCCCAAATCTCCGGCATGCTAACCGCCCTCTCCCAGCACGCCCGCGACACTGCCCGCATCGCCCAGGCCGCCTACCGCGAAGGCGGTGCCGACCTCCTCCGCCTCCTCGACGCCGAACGCGTTCGCCTCGAAACCGAACTCCTCCGCGTCCAGGCCCAAACAGAATTCCGCCTCAGTGAATCCGCCGTCGACACGGCAATGGGAGTCATGCCGTGATCCGCCTCGCCCTCATCCCCCTCGCCCTCGCCCTCGTCGCCTGTGGCCCCAAAACCGCCGAACCCGCCAAACCCGCCGAAACCAAAAGCGCCAAAGACGCCAAGCCCGAACCCGGCGAAGTCCATCTCTCCGCCGAGCTCCAGAAAACCGCTGGCCTCCAATTCGCCACCGTCGAAAAACGCAACGTCCCCACCACCTTCCGCGTCAACGGCCGCCTCACCGCCGACGAAGAAAAAACCCACAAAGCCGGCTCCGTCATCGATGGACGCATCGTCAAAATCTACGTCAACATCGGCGACCGCGTCCAAAAGGGGCAAGTCCTCGCCCGCCTCCACTCCCACGACATCCACGAGTCCCGCAGCTCTTTCCAAAAAGCCAAAGTCGAAATCACCCGCCTCAAAACCCAGCTCTCCTTCGCCCAGAAAAATCGCGACCGCATCAAACGCCTCCTCGACCTCAAAGCCGCCTCCCAGGAACAACTCGACCACGCCGAAAACGAGCTCAAAAACACAAGTTCCAACATCGATTCCGCCCAGCTCGAACTCGCCCGCACCCGCCAGCACCTCGAAGAATTCCTCGAAGTCGCCGCCGAAGATCCCCCCGGCCACAAACAAGGCGAGTTCGATCACGACGACGACACCGCCCCCATCAAAGCCCCCTCCTCCGGCGTCATCATCTCCCGCTCCGTCTCCTCGGGATCGGTCGCCAAACCCGGTGACGACTTGTTCGTCATCTCTGACCTCTCCTCCATCTGGATGCTCGCCGCCGTCCCCGAAGAAAACCTCGGACGCCTCAAAATCGGCATGACCACGCAAGTCTTCGTCCGCGCCTTCGAAGACAAACCCTTCCCCGGCCGCCTCACCCGCATCGGCGATCAGCTCGACCCCGCCACCCGCACCGTCCAGGCCCGCATCGTCCTCTCCAACCCCCGCGGCGACCTCAAACCCGAAATGTACGCCGCCGCCGAAATCGCCTCCGCCGGCACCGGCGAAGCCCTCTACGTCCCCCAGGAATCCATCCAGGAATTGAACGGCCACAGCATCGTTTTCATCGCCGGCGAAGTCGGCAAATTCAAAGCCCGCGCCGTCGAAACCGGCGCCCGCGCCAACGGCGCCATCGCCATCCTCTCCGGCCTCTCCCCCGGCGATAAAGTCGTCACCCGCGGCGCCTTCCTCCTCAAATCCGAAATGCTCAAGTCGACTCTCTCCGAGGAATAAGTGCTCAACAGCCTCATCGACGCCGCCCTCCGCAACCGTATCCTCGTCCTCGCCGCCCTCGGCCTGTTGATCGGCGGCGGCATCTACAGCCTGTTGGAACTCCCCATCGACGCCTTCCCCGACCTCACCAACAACCAGGTCACCGTCGTCACCGACTCGCCCGGCATGCCCCCCACAGAGGTCGAACGCCTCGTCTCCTGGCCGCTCGAAACCTCGCTCATGGGCCTCCCCCGCGTCACCGAAGCCCGCAGCGTCTCCAAATTCGCCCTGTCGAAAATCACCGTCGTCTTCGACGATTCCGTCAGCCCCTACTTCGCCCGCCAGCTCGTCAACGAGCGTCTCCAAGAGGTACGCGGCCGCCTCCCCGCCGGCCTCGAACCCGGCCTCGGCCCCAACGCGACGCCCTTCGGAGAGGTCTACCAGTTCACCATCGAAGGCACCTCCATCCCCCTCGACGAAAAGAAGGCGTTCCTCGATTGGGTCA
>CAMATG010000136.1 GCA_945860645.1 Candidatus Sulfopaludibacter sp. SbA3
GTTGGTCATCATCGAAAAAACAGCCATTCGCGAAACCAAATCATTCGGCGTCCACAACCCCGGCTCAAACCCCAGCTTCCGGAACTCCGCCGTCTTCTTCCGCCGCGGATCTTGAATGTACGCATTCACCCCGCGCACAAAAGCATTCACGATCTGCCACGTATCCGGCGAATAGCTCGGCCACTCCTGGTGCCAGTCCCCGCGATAGCGCAACAACAGCGCCGTCCGGTCCCGCTCCACAAAATCCGGCCCCAGCACCTCGGCCAGCTTCCCAATGCCCTGCCGCCGCCATAGGTCCAACTGGAACAGCCGGTCCCGCGCCGCCATGTATCCCTGCGCAAAGAACAGATCGTCCTGCGTCTGCGCGTAAATGTGAGGCACGCCCCACTGGTCCCGCAGCACCTCCACCGGCTTCTGCAGCCCGCGAACCTTCACCTCTTCAGCGGCCACCCCGGCCGCCACCAGCACCAGCAACCAAACCCGCATCATGCCCAGACCGGCCGCCGTTTCTCTTTAAATGCCGTCACACCCTCGGCATAGTCCGGATGCCGGAACACCTCCAGCCGCAACTGCCGCGCCAGCGCCGCCCCGTCCCCCGTCCGCGCCTCATTCACATACCGCATGCCCAACGCCGTTACCGCTGTCGAATGCCCCGCAATTGTATGCGCCAGCGCCGATGCGCGGTCGTCCAACTCAAACTCCGGCGCCGCCTGATGAATCAGCCCAATCCGCAACGCCTCATCGGTCTGAAAAACCCGCGTCGTCAGACTCAGCTCCAACGCCTGTCGCTCCCCGATCGCCGCCGCCACCGCCCGGAAAATCACGAACGGAAACATACCGATCCGCAACTCCGTAATCCCAAAATTCGTCCCCATCGCCGCCACCACCACATGCGCATTGCACAACAGCCCAATGCCGCCAGCCAGCGCCGGCCCTTGCACCGCCGCCACGATCGGTTTCGCAATCCGCGAACCCACCGTAAACAGCCGCTCGTGCACCTCCAACTCCCCCTTCGGCCCATGCTCCAGCGCCTCGTCCAGGTCCATCCCCGAACAGAACACCTTCCCCTCGGCATCGAGCAAAATACACCCCGTGCCCGGATCCGCCACAGCGTCATCAAACGCCGCCAGCAGCTCCTCGCACATGGCAATGCTCAACGCATTCCGCTTCTCCGGCCGCGCCATCGTAATGCGCCGCACCCGGCCTTCCTGACTAATCCGTAAGCTCTCGCTCATCAATCTCGATCTCCATTCCCAGCAGCCCCGCCGCCATCGTCTTGCCCTGCGCGTCGATGCGTAGGGACAACGTCCCCCCGCCCCCCAGCGCCCCATAACAGAGGAAGTTCAAAGCGCCCAAATTCGGCAGCTCAAACCGCTCCACCCGGCCCTCAATCAGCGCTCCAAAATGCGCCTTGACCCGCTCCGGCGTCACCTCGCGCACCAGCACCGGATACCACCGGTCCTCGTACGCAATGATCCCGATATTCGAAGTATCGCCCTTGTCCCCGCTGCGCCCGTGCGCAATGCGCGATAGTGGGATTCTCATTCGACCACCTCCACCCGCGTCTGAATCTCTTCCCGCGGAATCAGCGCCGGCCAATACGCCACCACCTCCCGCACCGAAGGCCGCCCATCGCCATACCCCGTCCCCGTCGGAGGCCCGTTCAACACCAACGGAATCAGCTCCCGAGTAAACCGGTCTACAGCCTTCTTATCTTTTCCGCGAACCCCCACCCGCAACATCACCTCCGCCGGCTGCGCGTTCACCGGAGCCGCCTGCCCATGGCAAGCATTCGCCCCGAAGTACTCCGAATAAATCTCCTCAAACGTCAGGCCCAACGCCGCCAGCCGCGCCCGCACAATCGCGTCCGCCGCCTTGGCCTTCTCCAGCGCATCCGGCCACGAATACACAATGGTCCCCAGAGCCTTAAAACCGTACAAATAGCTCACCGAAACCTTCAAGAACGGCGTCGCCGGACGCCCCTTGATCCCCGAAACCCGCACCCGGTCCGGCCCATCCTCCGCCAAACGAACCGACGTAAAATCGGCCACACAGTCCGGCGTGATGTAGTTCTGCGGATCGCCCAGCTCATACAACAACTGCTCTTTCACGGTCTCGAGCGACACCCGCCCGCCCGTCCCATGGTGCTTGGTGATCACAAACGAACCATCCGGCTCCGCCTCAATAATCGGATATCCGATATTGGCGAAATCCGGAATCGTTTGCCAGTCGGCGATGCAGTTCCCGCCCGTGCACTGCGCCCCGCACTCGACAATATGCCCGGCAATCGTCCCCGCCGCCAACAAGTCAAACTGGTCCGCCCGCCACCCGAACTCATGCACCATCGGCCCCAGCGCCAGCGCCGTATCAGTGGACCGCCCGGCAATCACCACATCCGCCCCCGTCGCCAGCGCCTCCGCCAGCGGAAACGCCCCAATATAGGCATTCGCCGAAGAGATCTGCCCGCGAATCACCGCTAGCGGTTCCCCCGTGTCCAGATTCTTCAACTCCAACCCGCGCGCCAGAAAATCGTCCACCCGGTCATAGACGTCATCGCCCAGAACCACCGCCACCTTCAACTCCGGCGCCAGCCGCTTTACTTCCCTGGCGCAAGCCACCGGATTTACGCCCCCGGCATTGGCCACCACGCGGACCCGCCGTTCCTTCATCTTAGAAGCAATCCGCCCAATCAACGGCGGAAAGTCCCGCGCGTATCCCAGGTTCGGATCCGCCTGCTTCTGCTTCTGCACGATCGACATCGTGACCTCAGCCAGGTAATCCAGAATCAGATAATCAATCGGCCCCTGCTCCACCAGCCGCACCGGCGCCTCCAGCCAGTCGCCCCAGAAGCCCTGCCCATTCGCAATCCGGATCATAGCCGCTCCAATACCAGGTGTCCACGATGCCCGCAAACATCCAGTGCCAACGCCAAAATCTCGCGCGTCGAAGCCGGGTCAATCACCACATCACAATGCCCCCGCGCCGCCGCGTACCGCGCGTCCAGCCACCGTTCATAATCGGCCCGCGTCTTCGCAATCTTCGCCTGCAACTCCTCCGGCACCGCCTCGCCCGCCTCCCGCAACCGCATCAACTCCGGCCCATGCACCGCCTGCACCGCGGACTCGCCCTCCATCACCCCAATCCGCGCCGTCGGCCACGAAAACGTAAAGTTCGGATCAAACCCCTGCCCCGCCATCGCGTAGTAACCTGCCCCCGACGCATGGTTCACCGTCAACACAATCTTCGGCACCGTCGCGCACGCCATCGCCTCCACCATCTCCGCCCCCGCGCGAATAATCCCGCTCTTCTCCGCGTCCAACCCCACCATGAACCCGCTCACATCCTGCACATACAAAATCGGCGTCCCGGCCCGCTCGGCGTTCTCCACAAAGTAAGTCACCTTCCGTGCCGACTCGGTATAAATAATCCCGCCAATCCGCGGCTTCAAAAACCCGCGCCGGTTCGCAATCACCGCCACCGCGCGCCCACCCAGCCGCGCCTCCGCGCACAACATCTCCGCCGCATAGTGCGGTTGAAACTCGACGTACTCATCCAACAACATCCCCAGCAACTTCTCCATCGAATACGGCAGCCGGTGATCCGCGGGCAGCACGTCGTAGATCTCCTCGGTCCCCGGCGAAACCGGCCGAATCACCGGCGCCGGAAACGAATCAAACCGCGCCCGGATCTGCCGCAAACAATCGGCGTCATCGCTAGCCCGGAAGTGCGCCACGCCGCTCTCGGCCGTATGCATCCGCGCCCCGCCCAGCTCCTCCGCCGTCGCCACCTGCCCCGTCGCTCCCTTCACCAAATTAGGCCCCCCCAGCCCCATGAAGCTCGTCCCCTCCACCATGTAGATCACATCGCTCAGCGCCGGCAAATACGCCCCGCCCGCAATGCACATCCCCATCACCGCCGCAATCTGCGGAACCCGCAATTTCCGCCGCATCAACGAGTTGTAATAGAAGATCCGCGCCGCCCCATACTGCCCCGGAAAAATGCCGTCCTGCAACGGCAGATTCACGCCCGCCGAATCGACGAGATACACAATCGGAATCCGGTTCCGCATCGCGATCTCCTGCGCCCGCAGGATTTTCGTAATCGTCTCCGGCCACCACGCCCCCGCCTTCACCGTCGCGTCATTCGCCACCACAACAGCCGGCCGCCCCGCAATCCGCCCAACAACCGTCACCACCCCCGCCGATGGCGCCTGGCCATCGTACAAGTCATAGGCCACCAACAAACCCACTTCAAAACAAACCGCCCCCGGGTCCAGCAACGCAGCCACCCGCTCCCGCGCCGTCATCTTCCCATCGCGATGCTGCTTGGCAATCTTCGTCGCGCCGCCCCCGGCCCGCAGCGTCTCTTCCAGTGCCTGCAATTCGGTCAGTCGTTCGCGAATCCAAATGGCCATGTGGTCCGCTCCCAGTATAGATGTTACTTTAAGTAGACAACCATGCTTGGCATCGATCCCCGCGCCGCCCGCATCACCTGGACCGTCTTCCTCGTCCTCCTCTTCATAGACCTAGCCTGGATGGCCCGCACGACGCTTCTCGTCTTCACCATCGCCCTCCTCCTCGCCTATCTCCTCCACCCATTAGTCGAACTCGCCCGCAAACTCCTCCCGCCAAAGTGGCCCCCATCCATCGCCCCAGCCCTCGTCTATCTCACCGGCCTGACAATCATCACCGCCGCCGTACTAATCATCGGAACCCGCATCGCTGCGGAAGCCACCCAACTTGCCACCCGTCTTCCCCAGTTCGTACAACAGCGCGACCACTTCCTCGACGACCACCTCCCCGCCCTCCTCGCCCCCTACAAGGAACAAATCGCCACCGCCCTCAGTGGTCAGCTCGAAACCGGCAAGGAAATGCTCCTCCCCGCCCTCTCCGCCCTCGGCAAAGGCCTGGTCGATCAACTCTCCACCCTCCTGTTCGCCATCCTCATCCCCATCCTCGCCTTCCTCATCGAACTCGCCCTCACCGACATCCGTGGCGCCGTCGTCACCCTCTTCACCCGCGACGATCACCAGCAACTCGCCCAGTTCATCGTCACCGACATCGACAAACTCCTCGGCCTCTACATGCGCGCCGTCTTCCTCCTGGCGCTCGCCACCTTCACCAGCCACATGCTCATCTTCGGCGCCATCGGCGTGCCCTACGCCGTCTTGCTCGCCCTCGTCTGCGGCCTGCTCGAATTCGTCCCCGTCGTCGGCCCGCTCTCCGGCATGGTCATCGTCTCGCTCGTCGCCGCCTTCTCCGGTTACCCGCACGTGGGCGGACTGATCGGCTTCTTCCTCGCCTACCGCCTCTTCCAGGATTACGTTTTGCAACCCTATTTGTATAGTTCAGGGATCGAAATGCATCCTTTGCTCGTACTCTTTGGAGTGCTCGCCGGCGAACAGGTAGGCGGCATCACCGGAATGTTCCTCTCGGTCCCCCTCCTGGCTGTTTTCCGCGTCATCTATCGACGCTCCATCGAAGCCAGGGAATCATGAAACTAGCCCTCGCCCTTCTCGCTACCCTCACCCTCGCCGCCCAAACGCCCGTCCAAAACGCCATGGCCTACATGGCCGCGACAACCAAAGACAACGCCTTCATGGGCACCGTCCTCGTCGCCAAAGACGGAAAGGTGCTCTTCTCCAACGGCTACGGCTTTGCCAACGCCGAGCACAACGTCCCCAACACCCCCGACACCAAATTCCGCCTCGGCTCCCTCACCAAGCAGTTCACCGCCGTCGCCATCCTCCAACTCGAAGAACAGGGCAAACTCAAGGTCACCGACCCCGCCTGCAACTACCTCCCAAACTGCCCCGCCACCTGGCGCCCCATCACCATCCACCACCTCGCCACTCACACCTCCGGCCTCTTCAACTTCACCGAAGATCCCGATCACGCCCGCGCCTCCGTCCTCCCTTCCCCGCCCGCCCAGACCCTCGAAAAGATCCGCAACAAGCCACTCGACTTCCCCCCCGGCACCCAATTCGGCTACTCCAACTCCGGCTACGCCGCCCTCGCCCTCATCATCGAAAAGGCCTCCGGCCTACCCTACCCCCAATACCTCGACAAACACGTTTTCACTCCCGCCGGCATGCAGAACTCCGGCCACGACAGCCACACCCCCATCCTCCCCAATCGCGCAACCGGCTACAGTGGCTCCGGCCAGAATCTCCACCACGCCCCCTACGTCGACATGACAAACCCCATCGGCGCCGGCGACCTCTACTCCACCGTCCAGGACCTCCTCCTCTGGGACCAGGCTCTCCGTACCGATGTCCTTCTCAAATCGCGCGCCAAGCTCTTCACCCCCGAAAAGGAAAGCTACTCCTACGGCTGGGAAGTCACTCGCCTGTTCAACCGCCCAGTTCACACGCACGACGGCGGCATCAACGGCTTCTCCACCGTCATACTCCGCTTCCCCGAAGACAACCTCGTGTCCATTGTTCTGTCCAACAACTCCAGCCCCGCCACCGGCAGAATTGGCCACGACATGGCCGCCATCTTCCTCGGTGAAAAGGTCGACATGCCCCGCATCCGTACAGCCATCCAACTCCCCGCGGGCGCGCTCGACCGCTACACCGGCAACTTCGCCATCACTCCCAAAGTCACCCTGACCACCTCCCGCCAAGCCAACAAGTTCTTCGCCCAGGTCACCGGCCAGGGCAAAGCCACCGGCGTCACGCTCAATCAGAACGGCCGCCAAATGCCCGCCGAACGAGTCCCGTAACGCATGAAACACCTTCTCCTGTTGGCAGCCCTCACCCTCTCCGCCCAGCCACGCCAAATGGTCCTCACCATCGACGATCTCCCCCGCGGTGGCGACGTCTCCACCGCCGATAAACAAGCCATCCGCGCCATGACCGCCAAACTCGTCAACGCGCTCAAAGGCACCCACGCCATCGGCTTCGCCAACCCCGGCAGCGAAAAGTCCGACGCTCTCGGTGGCCCCGAACTCCATCACATCCTCCAAATGTGGCGCGACGCCGGCCTCGAACTCGGCAATCACACCCACACCCACCCCAACATCAATCAAATCCCCCTGGCCCAATTCACCGCCGACATCACCGCCGCCGAACCCGCATTAACAAAGGCGCTCGGCGCAAAGCCCCTCTACTTCCGCCACCCCTTCCTCCACACCGGCAAGGACCCGGAATCCCGCGCCGGCCTCGCGAAGTTCCTATCCACCAACCACTACATCACCGCCCCCGTCACCGTCGATAACTCCGACTACATATACGCCCGCGCCTACGCCAAGCACCCCGCGAAAGCCAAGGAAATCCAACAAGCCTACCTCCTCCACATCGAACAAAGCGTCGCCTTCTTCGAACAGCGCGGCCGCGAAGTCGCCGGATCAGACATCCCCCAAATCCTCCTCCTCCACGCCAACCAGCTCAACGCCGATTCCCTTCCCGCCCTGCTCAAAATGCTCCGCGCCCGCGGCTACGAGTTCATCTCTCTCCAACAAGCGCTCCGCCACCCCGCCTATCAACTCGAAGACGGCTACACCGGCCCCGGCGGCTTCTCCTGGATCCACCGCTGGGCAAAAGCAAAAGGCATCCCAGGCACCGGCAAAGGCGAACCGGAACCGCCCAAAGAAATCATGGATCTGTTCAGCAAACCACAGTAACGGCGCGCAAGCCCGTCAGCTCGAAGCCGCCCGGTAAGCGTTCAGCATATCCATCACGGAAATCCCGTCAATCGTCATCCCGCCAATCATGCTGTCCGTAATGGCCACGCCCGTCAAATTGGCGTTGTTAATTCGGGTCTTCGATAGATTGACGTTCTCCGCCTTCCACCCCGACAGGTTGCAGTTGTCCAGCACAGCCCCTGACAAATCCACATCCCGAAACGTCGCGCCCGTCAACCGCACATCCGTGAAGCTGGTCCCCGACATATCCGCGTTCTTAACTTTCATTTGGTTCCACTCTACCGCGCCGTTACCCGCGGCCACGCCAACTCAAACCCCTGCGCCGTCAGTCGCGTCTGCAACGCCGTCAACAGCGCGTCCGTCTTCCGGATATGCCGCGGCGTGTGCCCCGTCCGCACCGCCTCCGCCGCCACCGCGCCCGCCGCTTCCCCAATGTTCCACTCCACCGGATGCAGGCGGTAACACCCGTTCGTAATGTGCGTCACCCCCAGGTTCTTGCACCCCGCCAACACATTCTCCACCCGCCGAGGAATCAGCGCCCCCATCGGAATCTGGAACGGCAACGACGCCACGTCAATGTAGTTATCCCCGCCGCTCGACGGATGCAAGTCAATCCGGTAACTCCCAATCCCCACCGAATCCGGGAACCGCTCGGCCGACACCGCATCCCGCGTCAACCCAGTCACCTGCATCCGCGCGTCCAATCCCACGTGCTGCTCCAACACCGTAAACTCCGCCCGAATCCGTCGCGACTCCCGGACATACGGATACTTCGCCAATCCATCCTCAGTCCCGGCCAGATCCCCGCGCAGCCGCAACCCCTTCCACCCCTGGTCGGTCTGCATCCAATACAGCAACGACAGGCTCAACTGCTTGCCGCCCTCCAAATGCTTCGCCCCGTCCGGCCCCACCAGGTTCCCCAGCCAATAATCATTCTGCGGCCAGTTCACCAGCGACACATCACCCGCATACGCCCCCGGCGTAAAATTCCGCTTGTTCGCAATCCGCCGGTAAATGAACAGGTTCAATTTCCCCGGCGGATTGTTCTCCGCCGACGGATCAAAAATGACGGACCGCGGCTGCAACGTCACCGGATCACTCATTGCCCATCCCAGCAACTTCCCCGGCCACGCCGGCTTCATCGCCGGCACATAGTCGCGCCAGAACGCATAGTCCCGCGGCTTCTCAATCGTGTGGTCTTCCCCGGCCACATAGTCGACAGCAAAACACACCGTGAACGCCTGAATATTCTCCGGCTGCGCCACCGCCGGCGCATGCGGCTCCTGCGTATCCTTCTGCGCCTCAAACCCCGTCACATACTCGATCCCCGCCAGCGGCAGCAGATCCCCCTGCTCCGTCGCGTCCACAAAATACGGCGCCGTGATCGTCTTCTCCACGCCCGATTTATGCCGCACCGTCACCGCCCGCACCCGGTCGCCCACCGCATCCGCCTTCACCGGCACAGTGTCATAAAGTACCGTCAACTGCCCGCCGGAAATGTAGCGCGCCAGCATCGACTCCAGCACCGCCGTCGACACATGCGGCTCGTGCGTAATCCGCGAAACGGACCCATCACCCGGATTCAAATTCCACCGTCCCCGCGCCGCCTCCGTCAACGGATAGTGGTCCCGATAGTAGGACCGAATCCGCGAACGATACTCCCGGTACAGCCGCGTCCCGCCGAACTGTTCCACCCACGGATGCTCATCCGGCGGCACCATCTGCGACGTCAACTGCCCGCCCACCCAGTCGGTCTCCTCGGTCAAAACAACGCGTATCCCATTGCGCAACGCCGCCAGCGCCGCCGCCACCCCGCCCGTCCCGGCGCCAATCACAGCCACGTCACAACGCAGCTCCCGTCCCGCCGCCAGCGCCACGCCACTCGCCAAAAACACCCGTCGATTCACCATCCCCCTATTCTCCCAAATACAGGGCCAGTAACCCTTGGCCCCATTCTCCGGGCATCACTCCCGCCCACGCTATGCCCCTTCGTTAGCCCGAATCTGCGCATCGATCTCCGGACCGTGAATTCGCGCATACTCCCAAGCGTTGGCCAGATCCTCAGCCCCCAACGAAAGGATACGAGTCCAACAACTCTCGTTCGGACACACCCTGCCGCCGGTACGCCTCGAACAGCCACACCGGAATCCGAGTCCCTGCAACGCACGGATATCCCCCACAAACCGTCTGAGTGCAGTCGATCCCAGGAAAATCTCCTCCCAAGTCTTGCACGTCGGACGTTACACCCAAGCCAACAACCCCCGCTGCGCCGCCTCCGCCGCCTCCCGCACCCGCCACGCCCCCCGGTCCCGATTCCCTGCCCGATTCGAAATCCCCCGAATCTCCCCCACCGGAATCCCGTACAACATCGCCACATGCGCAATCGCCGCGCCTTCCATACTCTCCACACTCCCACCCGTCCGCGCCGCCATCGCCTGCGCCCCCGCGTCGTCCCCCGAACACCCGTTCACCGTCACAAACTTCGCCCGCCGCTCCGCCGGAAACAGCCCCATCGGCAACTCGTTAAAAACATCGGTCCCAACCAACGGAAACCCCATCGCCCGCAAATCCAAAAACGCGGCGCCGGAATGCGCCCCCAAGTCCCCATAGCATTCACTTTCCGCGCACACCACCCCGCCCAACCCCAACTCCTCAAACGCCGCCGGATATGCCCCCGCAATCCCGCACGAAATCACGGACCGCGCCCCCTCCCGCTCCAGAAATCGAGTCAACGCCACCCCCGCGTTCACTGCCCCAATCCCGGTCACCAGCACAGGCACCCGCCCGCGCAATAGCGCCCCCTCCATCTCCGTCGCCACGCACACCACCAGGTCAACAGCCACGAACGCCAGAGTAACAAACCCCAGCCCTCAAATCGTCACATGCCCCTCAATCACGGTCCGGCACTCCCCGCCGATCCAAATGTCGCCCGCATCCGAAGCCACAAAAATCCGCCCCGCCCGCCCCAGTGCAGTGCCCTGCGCCGCAACGTAGTTGCCCGGCGCCGTCCCGTTCCCAATCAACCACTGCGCAATCCCCGCGTTCAAACTCCCCGTCACCGGGTCCTCAATCGGCCCGTCCGAATATGGAAACCCGCGCACCTCAAGCGCCACCGGCCCACCCGCCGCATAAGGGCCCACCACCCCAATGTCCAGCCCTCGCAGCGCCGCCGCATCCGGCCGCAATGAAAGCACCCGTTCCGCATCCCGCAACAACACCCCCACCCACCCCGGCCCGTTCACCAGCCACTGGTGCCCCATCACCTCATCCCGCCGCACGCCCAACCCCCGCAACACCCGATCCAACAACGCCTCGTCCAGTTCCCCGCTCCGCGTCAACGGCGGCGCCGCAAACGCCAACCGCCCCTTCCCCGGACGCACCCGCACCAGCCCCGCCCCACACTCCTGAACAATCTCCCCCGCCCGCCGCGGCCGCCCCCCGGCCCCGAGCCACGCATGGCAACTCCCCAACGTCGGG